>SCTL01000010.1 GCA_004297495.1 Verrucomicrobiota bacterium | reverse complement strand
GCCACTGGTGAAAACCAGCTTGAGATTCGGTGAAATGACGAGGAGACGTTCCGCCAGTTCCACTCCCGAGACGCCGTTCGGCATGACCATGTCCGTCACCAGCAGCTCGATTTTTTCGCCGGAACATTCCCAAAGGTCCAGGGCGTCCGGGCCGGAGCCAGCCGTCAGAACTTTGTAGCCGTATTCCTCGAGAATCATTTGCGCCATGTCGCGCAGGACGGGTTCATCTTCCACCACCAGCACGGTTTCGCGGCCGCCGCGAACGAACGCGGTCGGGTCCGAGCCGTTCTGCGCGGCTTCGCCGGCTTCCAGGCTCACGGGCAGGAAAATGTTAAACGTCGTGCCGCGCCCGACCGCGCTAGTGACTTCGATCCAACCTTCGTGTTGTTTGACGATGCCATAAACGGTGGCGAGTCCGAGGCCCGTGCCTTTGCCGACTTCCTTGGTGGTGAAGAACGGTTCGAAGATGCGATTGAGCGTGGCGGCATCCATGCCGCAGCCCACGTCCGAGACGCGCAGACAGACGAACTGCCCGGGCCGCGCCTCCGGATGTTTGCTCACGTAATGGCTGCCCAGTTCGACGGAACTCACGCTCATCGTCAACGTGCCCCCGCGCGGCATGGCGTCGCGCGCGTTCACCGCGAGGTTCAAAATGATCTGCTCGATCATGCCGGCGTCGGCGCGGATGCGCGGGAGTTGCGCCGGGGGAAGGAATTCCAGTGAGATGGTTTCGCCAATGAGCCGCTTCAGCATTTTGGTGAGATTCGCCAGCAGCTCGCGCAAATCGAGGAGGCGGGTTTGCATCACGCTCTTGCGGCTGAACATGAGCAATTGTCGCGTGAGGCTCGCGGCGCGCTCGGACGCGGCGAAGACCGATTGTGCCGAGTCGTACATTTCCTTGGGAATGTTTGGCCGCGCCATCAGCAGGCCGGCGTGTCCCTGGATGATGGTGAGCAGGTTGTTGAAATCATGCGCCACGCCGGCGGCAAGCTGGCCGACGGAATCCATCTTCTGCGACTGGAGCAATTGCGCTTCGAGATTCAGCCGGTCGGTGATGTCCTCGACGTAACAGTGCACCACGCTGCTGTCCGCCACGGGATGCACGGCCCACGCCAGCGTGCGTTTCGCGAACTCCGTCTGGAACTCGGAACTCTGGCGCAGGTTCAGGCAATGGCGGACCACTTCCGGCATGTTCGCCGGCAACACCTCGCGCGGATGACTGCGTTGTACCGACATCGCCAACTGCAGTGCCGCGTCGTTGAAGTAAGTGATCGTGGCATCGGCGGCGATTTCCATGGCGGCGTTCGGACTGAGTTGGGCGAAGGCGGCGAGCTTGCGCAATTCGGCTTCGGTCCGGTTGCGTTCCACGGCGGTGCCGATTGCCGTCGCAACCGAGAAAAGAAAATGCGCCTCGTCCTCGGTGAACACGCGTTCCTGCGAAGTGTAGGCCATGAGCACGCCATAAGGCGATTGGCGCGTGGCGATGGTGACGCTCACGCCGCTGCAAGCGCCGTGCTCGCGCAACAGGTCGCAGGGTGTGAATCTTTTTTCCGTGGTGAGATTGCGCGTGACGACCGGCTCGCCGCTGGCAAGGATGAAGCCGCACTGAGCGTTGCCCGTGGCTGCGAAGACGATTGAATCAATGCAACCATCCCGCCAGCCGTAACCCGCACGCATTTCGAGCTGCTGCCCGCCGGGTTGAAGTTCCAGCACCGCCACGAATTCGATTTCCAGCGTTTGGGAGACGAGCATCGAGGCTTGTCCGAGCAGGGCTTTCAAGTCCGTGCTCACCAGCGCGAACTGTCCGAGCGCGGCGACCACGGTTTGTTGCAGCGCGCGGCGCAGCAATGTGTGGGCGGCTTCGTCGCTTTCCAGCGCCCGCTTTTCAAGCGAGGCGGCCATGGCGTCGAACGTGCGCGCCAGCGCGCCGAGTTCGCCGCGCGAATGGCTCAAGCCGCTGCGCGCCTTGAGATCGCCGGCCTCCAATCGTCGCGAAGCGTGATAAAGGAGATGAACCTGTTGCAGGATGAATCGTTCGCCGCCGAACCACGCGGCGACCAACGCGAGAAAACCGGCAGCGAAACCAAGCCACGGCTGGTGGGTGAAGAGGATGAAGGCCCACGCCGGCAACACCGTGATGATCACCGTGAACGCCAGGCGCGCGCGCAAACTGGAAAACATCGGGCTCGGAGTTTTGCCAGTACGCGCGGGCGCGGTCGGCGCCGCTGACTTGGGCGGGCCGGCTGGCACGGAGCGCACGGGCGAAACTCCGGAAGCACGATTCATCGGCGTAATTACAGCCGGATTCGTGCCGGGTGAGAGTGCTGCGCGCAGGCGTTTCGACCTTGATTTCAAAGCGTTAAACCGGTTCAGGCCAGGACTGCAAAGATGATGGGTTCGTCAGTTAGCCCGTCATAACGCTTGCCAAACGCAATGACTTCCCTAGATTAACCGCCCATTTTGCGAATATGTCTTTGAATCTTTCTCAAACGCTGTTGGCGGACGCCGCGCCCGCCGGTCAAGCCCCGCCGGGCTGGGTGCAACTCGTTCCGATCGCTTTGCTCGGCGTGATCATGATCGTCATGTTCCGCTCGCAATCCAAAAAGGCGCGCGATCACGAGACCATGCTCAAGACGCTCCGTTCCGGCGACAAAGTGATTACCTCCGGCGGCATCATCGCCACCGTGGTCACCGTCAAGGACACCACCGCCATGGTGCGTTCCGCCGATTCCAAATTTGAAATCTCCAAGTCCGCCATCACGCAGATCACCGAGCGCGGCGGCGATAGCAGCGAATCCTGATTCCCTCTCATGAACCGTAACCTTTCCCTGAAATTCATTTTCATCGTCCTCGTCGTCGCGTGGTCGTTTTACGAAATGTACCCGCCCAAGTCGCGGGACTTGATCACCGTCTTCACTGAGCGCGCGGTGCGGCAGGACGACGCCTTCAAAAAGGTCGTTGATCAGGCCCGCGAGTTGCAGAAGGCGAATCCCGATCACAGCTTCTCCAACCTGCGCCAGGCCATCGGTGACACGCCCATCACGAATTACTTTCCGTTTTTCGAGACCGGTGGCGAACAGTTCCCCACCACCTTCATCCTGAACCGGCTGCAACGCGAGTCCGCCGGCAAGATAAAACTCGGTCTCGATCTCCAGGGCGGCACCGCGTTCCTCGTCGAGATGGACACCACCAAACTTTCCAACACCAACGACATCACCGGCGCGCTTTCGCAGGCGGTCGAGGTCTTGCGTCGCCGCGTGGACCGATTCGGCGTGGCTGAGCCCATCATCCAACCGGAGGGCGCGGACCGCATTCGCATTCAACTGCCCGGCCTTTCCGAGGACGTCAAGGAAAGCGCCAAGAACACGATTCAACGCGCGGCCTTCCTGGAATTCCGCATGGTGGATCCAAAAAGCGATGAATACATCAGAGACGGGGAAGTGCCGCCTGGCTGCGAATTGCTCGTGCGCAAGGAGCGCCAGCGCAACGGCAGCGAACGCCTTGAGCAAGTCATCGTCAAGAAGAAGGCCGAACGTGGACTCAACGGCAGCGCCATCAAGAGCGCCATGGTCGTGCGCGGCAACCTAGGCGAACCGCAAATTAGTTTCACCATGAACTCCGAAGGCGCGGCCATCTTCGCCGAGATCACCAAGGAAAACATCGGTCGTCGCCTCGCCATCGTGCTGGACGGCAAACTTTATTCCGCTCCGGTGATTCAAGGCGAGATTCCCACCGGCAATGGTCAGATCACCGGCCAGTTCGATTTGCGCGAAGCATTCGAACTCGCGAACGTTTTGGAAAACCCGCTCAAGACTCCGTTGCGCGTCATTCAATCGAACGACGTGGACCCCGGCCTCGGAAAAGATTCCATCAAAAGCGGCGTCAAAGCATCCCTCATCGGCGTCGCCGCCGTCGCGGGCTTCATGCTCGTTTATTACATGCTGGCCGGCATGATCGCCAACATCGCGCTCATCACCAACATCATCATCCTGATCGGCGTGATGTGTTCGGTGGGCACGACGTTCACGCTGCCCGGCATCGCGGGCATCGTCCTCACCGTCGGCATGGCGGTGGATGCCAACGTGCTGATCTACGAACGCATCCGCGAGGAACTCGCCAAGGGCAAATCACTGCGCGGCGCCGTGGCCGCCGGTTACGACCGCGCGTTCAGTACCATTTTCGACTCGCACGTCACTACGCTGATTTCGTCCATCATTCTCATTTTCATGGGCACCGGCAGCGTCAAGGGTTTCGGCGTCGCCCTGACCATCGGCGTCGCCGCGAGCTTGTTCACGGCGCTCGTCGTGACGCGTTTGATTTTTGATTTTCTGTTGCAACGCAATCTGATCAAGAGCCTGCCCATGCTCCACATCATCCGCACGACGAAGCTGGATTTCATGAAACTGGCCAAGCCGGCATTCGTCGCCTCGTGGCTGTTGATTTTGATCGGCAACGCCTACGGCTTGCATCGCGGCAAGGACGTGCTCGGCGTCGAGTTCTCCGGCGGCGACACCATCACGCTCGCGCTGGATCAAAACCATATCGTGGACGAAAAGGATTTGCGCACCTCCATCGCCAAGACCGGCGTGGGCGACGTCCTCATCGGCTACCAGCAGGACGTGGATAAGAGCGAGCGTTCGCTGCGCATCACCGTGCGCGGCATCTCGGAAAAGGCCGACGCCACGGCCTCCACCGACGAAAAAGTCATCACGCAACTCAAGGCGGACTTCAAGGACGCCAATTTCACCGTGCGCAGCGTGGATCACGTCGGCCCGACGGTCGGCGTCGAGCTGCGCAACACCGCCATCGTGGCCGCGCTCATCGCCATGTTCGGCATCCTCGTTTACGTGGCGTTCCGCTACGAATTCTCGTTCGCCGTCGGCGCGGTCATCGCCATCATCCACGA
>SCTL01000077.1 GCA_004297495.1 Verrucomicrobiota bacterium | reverse complement strand
CGTGGATGATGCTCCCCTTCCCGATGTTCACGCCGCCCATGACGGCCACGACGGCATCGCCCACTTCCGCGCCTTCCGTCTTCACGTCGCCGCCGATGGCGACGATGCCGTCGCGCACTTTGCCGTGAACGATGGCCGAGCCGCCGATGACCACGACGGCCTCGGCGGTCTCGTTGGAGTTCACCACCACGTCCTTGCCGAACACGACGATGGCATCCTTGTGACGCGACGAACGCGAGCCGTCGAATGAGTCTCTGAATTTGGCGCGCTCTTCCCAACGATTGTTCGCCGCGCTTTCCACGGCGTTGGAGCTGTCAACGCTCACTTCAACGGATATTGTGCCCGACGTCGCAACGGCAGCGTTCGTGTCGGTCGCGATGGAAACAGCCTTGTCGTCTTGCGCGAAAACGGTTGCGCTGTTGAACCCCAGTCCTCCGGCCACGAGCAGCGCGGCCAGCCAAGTGAATTTCCCGTTCAGTGTCTTCATAAATTTTCCTATCGCCGCAACAGCGCGAAGCGCACGCACGCCGTGCCCAATCCCACGCAAGCGGCATACGCCGCCGCGATGAAGATCAAGGCAGCCACGAGGACGCCTTTACCAAGATGATTCACCGCCGCGACGACCGCGTTCGCGAGCACGTTGAGGATGTTCCAGATGAAACCGAGTTGCGCGAACCAGCCGCTGCTCTGCTGCGCTGCCGCAGTGGCCG
Organism: Verrucomicrobiota bacterium; assembly: GCA_004297495.1. Lineage (GTDB taxonomy): Bacteria > Verrucomicrobiota > Verrucomicrobiia > Limisphaerales > JADLHS01 > SCTL01. The sequence goes on along the minus strand of SCTL01000077.1, from coordinate 5,687 downwards.
GAGCTGAGGTCGAAAGGCCGTTGAGCAGAACGGCAACGCCCGCAAACATGGCGACCAATATTGCGAGCGACGCGGCTTGCAGGCCGACGGGCCAGGTCTGCCAGGCGCGCCGATACCACGGCGCGGCGTTGCGACGCTCGATCACGCGCATCACGCGCGCAGCGATGGCCTCGGGCGCGGGCAGTTCGCCGAGCGAGTTCAACTCGCGCGTGACGGCGGCTGCCAACTTGTTTTCGTGATCGGGGTTCATGTGCAGTTCAACTCGGTTCCTCGTCGAGTTTCAGGCTGAGCTTGCGTCGCAACGCTTCACGTCCGCGGAAAATGTCGGTCTTCACTTTGCCGATGGAGACGCCGAGTTGTTCGGCGATCTCGTCGTATTGCAAACCTTCGAGATGAAAGAGCACGAGCGGCACGCGCTGTGGGGCGGGCAAAGTTTGCAGCGCCTGTTCAACGAGTTCCTTGCGGTCGCCGGCTTCGAGTTCCGCGTGCACGTCCGACGTGGAGGCGAATTCAATTTCGCCGGCTTCATCGTCCGCTTCGTTGCGCGCGATCTCGGAAAAGAAACTCCAGCGCGAGCGATAGCGCGAGAGATGATTCAGACTGAGATTCCGCGCCACGGTCTTGAGCCAGCCGCCAACGCTCGGGCTGTCCTGCAATTCGCCGAAGCGTTCGTAGGCGCGCAGAAAAACTTCCTGCGTGATGTCCTCGGCTTCGGATTGGTTGGCGGTCAGGCGCATGGCGGTGCTAAATACCATGTTCTGGTAGTTGTGCAGGAACGCCTCGAACTTTTGCGCATCGGTCATTCGCCAGTCGGGACTGCCCGCGGGTCATGGTAAGACCGAAAGGTTCGTTGAGGCAAAACAGTTGCATAAGTTTGTTCGCACAGGTTTGGCGTGTTTAGTAAACCACGTGGGTGATCCACGCGCTGAACGTGGAAAAGTATTCGGTGAACAATGCCCCGACTTCGAACGCGAGCGTCAGGCAAAGCAAACCACTCAGCGCAATCAGGCCCATCGCCAGCCCCTCGAAGCGGCGCTCGTTCGCGACGGTTTGCGCGCCCAGGCGCGCCAGCGTCGCTTGAGCTCGCGGATGGGACAATGGCTGGGGCGAATCGTAATCGCGGCGAGCGAGCGGATAGCGCCTGAGCGGCAAGGCTTGGGGGCTGGATTTTGCCCAACTGACGGGCTGGCGTAGTGCGGTCGTATTCATCGTTGTTGAAATGTCTTTCATCGGCACAGGAGGAATACCCGGCAGCGGCGCGGTTTGTTTCAGAAAACTTTTGGCATCGGGATGCGCTTGCAAACTGGTCGTTTGGTTCACGATTCAAGGCAAACCGGCCGCCTATCGAGGATGGTCATCCCGACCAGGGGTGTGATACTGTTTCGCCGAACCAAGCCACGGCACAATGAACTGGCTGAAGAAATTCTGGAAGGCGCTCAGCACACCCGTGCCGCAAGCCCGTCCACCGGTGGCCACTGCGAGTTCGCTGCCGCCGGAGGCTCTGCCCAAACCGGAGTTCACGGCACGATTGACCACGCCGGTTCGCGGGCATGAACCAATGTACAATTTCACGCCCCGTGCGCAGCAGGTGTTGGCGTTGGCGCGGCGGGAGGCGGACCGTTTCAATCACCACTTCGTGGGCACGGAACATTTGTTGTTGGGTCTGATCGCTCTGGGTCAGGGCGTGGCGGTGAATGTTCTTCAGGAAATGGGGCTCAGTCTTGAAGTGGTGCGGGCGGAAGTCGAGAAACAAGTCGGTTGCGGGCCGGAGCAGACCATCATCGGCAACATTCCATACACGCCGCGCGTGAAGAAAGTCCTCGCTCTCGCGGCGAAAGAGGCGAAGGCGCTGAATCATACTTACGTGGGCACAGAACACATTTTGCTCGGCTTGTTGCGGGAGGGCGATGGCGTGGCAGGTCGTGTGTTGAAGAATCTGAAGGTCGAGGTCGAGCAGACGCGCATGGAGATTTTGCAGGAGTTGGACCCAAACTTTGCCGTTGATGATCGCATGGAATCACCGCCCCCAACTGAAGCCAAACCCGAAGTGGAAAAGGCGTCGCCCGCGTCCGCGGCACCGGGACCGCGAAAGCCTCCCGAGGTGGATGTGACGTCGCGTTACGATGTGTATTGCGTGGAGCGGAGCGAGGAAGACCTGGTGGTGCATCGCAACGTGTTGTTCAAAGGCGTGCGCACGCTTTTTCTGGATCAGCACGGCGATCGCTTGTGTGATTATTACGAGTTGGAGCAGCCGGACGGAGTCGCGGTTTTTGTGGCGCGTTATTCGGTGATCAAGTTTCACAAGGCCGGTGCGAAGCCGGAATCGTAGTTCGTTCGCGGAGGAGTGCGTTGAATCGTGAAAAACGTTTTGCAATTCGCGTTCGCGCGCAAAAAAAATTGTGATAGACTGAGCGGTGCAATCTGGGCAGGGCGCACGGGCGGAGTCCCGTGAAACGAAAACCAAGTGAAAGGAAATCGAATATGTACGTTTCAGTTCATCACAACATCACGAACCCGCAGGAATGGCAGAAGACCACGCACAACATCATGGCGATGACCGAGTCCGGCCGGCTGCCCAACGGATTGAAGGGGCTCATGTATCTTCCGGCTGTGGACGGCCGCCGGGCGGACTGCGTTTGGGAAGCCAACTCGCTGGATGCGTTGAAGAACTTCCTCGACCGCGAAACCGGTTCAGCGGCACGGAACGAATACATTCAGATCAAAGAGTCTGACGCCTTCGGGCTGCCGGGCCATGAAATGATGAAGAAGGCGGCCTAGTGGGAGTCCGCACGAGTGGAGGCAAAGCGCTTCCCTGTTGGAAATGAAACGACGCCCGGTGCGAACCGGGCGTCGTCTTGCTTTTCGAGAGAAAGTTGGTTCGAGTCGGGCGGCGGGAACAGCCGTGGAGCTTGCGGCAAACGCGTCGTTTAGAGCGGTTGCCAAAACGAATTTCCGAGAAGACTCCAACTCGCGTCGCGTCCGGTCAGCGAAGCGGCGTGAACGCCGCGCTCCGGAGCGCGGGCTTCAGCCCGCTTCAGCGCTCGAACTGGAAGTGAATTTTGGCAATGAGTCCATGCCGCTCCACGGCAAAGTTCGATTACCCCGACCGGCGTTGCGGAGATGGCGTGTTCGTCATTTGATCAGCCGATACATGGTCGGACGAGTGCTGATGCCATTGGTCACAAATTTTTGCGGGCCGGACGTCACCGGGTTGGTGGTGGCGGAGGTGGCGAGCCAGAAGTTGGTGTTGAAATTATTCGTGTTGAACTGGAGCAGGTAGCCGGGAGAGTTCGTGGTCCAGTTGACGACGACGACATTACTGTTGCCGTTCTTGGCAGTGAAAATACGCAGAATGGGCCCAGCCGGATGGTTCGTCACGGTGATCAACGCAGTCGAGGAATTATTGCCTGCGATGGGGTCCGTGCTCGTGGCCGAAACACTGCCGGTGTTTGACTTCGGCCCTTCGTAGAGTGATCGCGCCGTGATGGTCACGGTGGCGGTGCTGTTGCTGTTCATGGTGCCGAGGTTGCAGGTGACCACAGTGTTCGACACCGTGCAGGTTCCCACGCTGCTCGTGGCCGACACCACTTGGAAGTTGGCCGGCAGAGGATCAGTCACCAGCACGCCCGAGGCGGACGTCGGCCCAAGGTTGGTCACGCTGAGCGTGTACACCACGTTGCTCGTCACGACGACGTTGGCAGGCGAGGCGGTCTTGCCGATGGCGAGGTTGGCCAGTTGATTGACAACGGTTACGTTGGTCGCGCTGTTGTTCGTGGCGGTAACGTCGGTGCCGGAGGTGCTGACGGTCGCGGAATTGGTCACCAGGCCATTCATACCGGGTTTGGCGACAATCGTCACCGTCGCGACGGCGCCGCTGGAGATCATCCCCAGACTACAGGTGACGACACCTTGAAACTGCGTGCAGGTGCCGCTGGAACTGGTCGCGCTGACGTACGACAGTTTGCCTGCGGGGAGCGAATCCACAACTTGAACGGAATTCGCCAGGGTCGGCCCCGAGTTTGTGACGCTGATGGTGTAAGTCAGATTGCTCGTCGCCAGCACGGGATCGGGCGAATCGGTCATCGAGCGAATGGCCACATCGGCCAACTGCCCAATCGTTGTGGTCAGCGAAACCGTGTTGTCGCTGGTCGCGGGGTCCGCTTCGTACGCCCAGCCTCCCGCCTGATTCGTCGTGACGCCGGGCGTCTGGGCTTGCAGGACCAGGGCCAGATTCGCCGAGCCGCCATTGGCCAGGCCGAACAAAGTCCAGATGACTGCGTTCGCGTTGGTATATGGCACCACGTCGCCGCCGAATGCGGCCACATAACCGAAGCCTACCGGGATTTGGTTGGTCACAATGACCGAAGTGGCGGTGGAAGGCCCGCGGTTGGTGACGACAATCGAGTAAGTGATATTGCTACCGAATGTCACTGGGTCCTGCGATTCGGTCATGCTTAGGCCGAGATTGGCGAAACCCCGAACCACGGTGACGACCGTGGATGTGTTATTCAAGGTATTCAGGTCCGCTTGCGTGGCGGTGATCCAGGCAGTGTTGGTGTTCTGGCCGGTGGCATTGGCAGCGGCGGTGATGGTCGCGCTGCGCGCCGCGCCATTGGTGAGCGTGTTGAAAAAGCAGGTGACGGTGCCGGAAAAGTTACTGATGGTGCCGCCGCTGTTGGTGCCGGAAACGAAGGTCAAATTCGGCGAGAGCTTTTCCACCGCCGTCACATTGCTGAACGAGGTCAGACCGTTGTTGTTCGCGTAAAGTGTGAAGACGATGTTGCTGCCCAGGGTTATCAAGCTTGTGGAGGCGACCACGCTCACGGAAATATCGGTCGGGGAGGCGATTTTGACCGCGAACGCTTCGCTGTCGCCAAGGCTGGTGACGCGGAAGGCGCCCGCAGTGGTGGGCAGATCGCCCGAATAGGTGTCACTGGCAAAGTAAATGTTGAGATTGGTGTCCACGGCCAATCCGATGCCCGGATGATCCGTGTATGCGCCGGCCTCGATCGCTTCGTCATTTGTGCCGCCGAAGTACGAAGCAAACACCCGCGACGATGGCCCGGGCACGGACGGGTTAAGTTTGGCGATGAACAGGTCCTGGGCCGCGCCGGTGCCCGCGCGGTTGGTCTGCACAGCATTCGGCGTGATGGGCAAATCCGTTGAAGTCGTGTAGCCGACGATGTAAGCAACTCCGAATCTGTCCACAACGACGGATCTTCCGCCATCGAAACGGGTCCCGCCAAAATAGGTCGAGTAAAGTAGGCTCGACCCCGTGCTGTCGAACTTGAACAGGAACGCGTCGGTGTAGAATCCCCCGTCGGCTTCCGACGATTGGAATCCGTTGAGCACTGGAAAATTCGTTGAAGACGTTTCGCCGGTCACATAAATGTTGGTTGAGGAATCAACGGTGATGCCGTAGCCATAGTCGTCATCCGCTCCGCCCAGATAGGTCGCAAAAAGCCGGGAGGGATTTGAGGAGTTGTTGATCTTGACCACGAAAGCGTCACTCGACAATTCCAACGGATCGCCGCCGAAAACCGGCTGAAACGCGTTCAGCGTCGGAAAGTCCGGCGGGCACAGCACATAATCGGGATCACCGCTGTCACAGTTCAGCATGAGCATGGAGCCGGTGACATAAACGTTGCCTGCCCCATCTATGGCGATGCCGTAACCCACTTCGTCGA
>SCTL01000867.1 GCA_004297495.1 Verrucomicrobiota bacterium | reverse complement strand
GCTTTGCGAACGGTCGTCATGAGAGTCTCAAGTTTGCCATTTAACTGAAAAACTCCAGTCAGTAGCGTCGCATTCGAAGGTCTGGTCTCGAAGGTAAAAAAGAAAGTGGCGACTTGTCTCAGGCTGCGGGCAGACCGCGATCCATTTCAGGGGAAGCTTCTCAAGCAGTAGATTGCCATGAACTTCATAAAACTCACCCCAACTTGGTGCCAACCTACTGAAACGGCATTGGCCACGATACCACCCTTCGTCATTGGTTGGACCGATTCTATATCTCCAGCAGTCCGAGAATCTGAGAATCCCCTTTTCAGCGCTCCGGAGTTCTGGAAATTGCATGTCGTTCAACGGGAATTCCAGGATGAGAGTTGTTCCCTCCAAGATCGCGTGAGGTTCGCAACCATTTGGCTCCGCATTCCATCCGATGTTTAGCTTAGAGAAGCTTGTTGTCATCCTCACACAATATGTCGCTGCCAACCCGTCGCGCCGAACGCGTAGCGGCGCGCGCCGAATTCAACCGCACCAGGTGACGTCCCTTCAAAAATATCCGGCATCACGCCGACGCGACGGGAATACTCCGTGGCGATTTCGGGAACGTGTTTCGCGAGCGCGTCGAGTTTGCCGAACACGGCCACTGTGCCGCCCGTGCCGCCGCCGGTGATCTTTGCGCCGTAGAGACCGGACTTCGCGCCACGTTGGCGGACGGCGTCCACGAGGAAATCCACCTCCTCGGTCGAGAGATGACAATTCTTCACGTAGCTCTCGTGCGCGCCATACATACATTCACCGGCGGTGATCAGCGGTTTCTCGTCGCCCTTCTTCGCAGCGCGCAGGGCGTCCATGAATTTGAGCACACGCTCGTTTTCCTCGACTGGATGCCGGGCCGGGCCGGCGACGCGATACGTGGCGTCGGGAGAAATTTTCGTGACGGGATCGTCGTGCGTCTTGTGTTGCGCGAGAAATTTCGAGCCGACGATTTCTTCCGGCAAAGCGGCGGCGTATTCCTGGTTGAATTGCTCGGCGCTCAGTTCAGTTAAATAATCCAGCGCGCCACGGCCGGTCTTGGCGCGGAGATCGTTGATGATGCGTTTGCCCATGAACGCGCCGATGCGCGTGTCGCTGTAAGGACTGCCCGCGACGCTGTGACGGACCATCGAGTTGATGCCGACAAAACCGGTGCCGGGCGGAATCGGCACTTCGCCCTTCACCTCGCCGGGGCGGCAGAGGATGTGCGTGAGGCAACCCTGCTGACCGCTCGTGATCGCGGTTTGATCCATGATGCCGCACGGTGCGCCGACGACGTGATTTTCCGCCATCTGACCGAGCCGCGAGATGCGCGCGGGCGAAAGTTTCAACCCGAGATACGCGTCGAGACAGGTGAGCGTGCCAATCTCGACGGCGGCGGAACTGCCGATGCCCACATTCATCGGCACGGCGCTCAAGAGCAGCAGGCTGAAACCGTAGGGAAGTTTCACCGGCTCTTCTTTCAGCATCGTGAAAATGCTTCCGCCGATGTAAGCGGCCCAACTCGCGAGCGGATTCGCCTGACACAGCGCGCGCACATCGCCGTAGCCAGCGAGGCCGTCGCCACTTTGAAAATATTCGAGCGGGATGCGCGTCTCGACGGGCAGCGCCTTCATGCCGGCGTGCATGGTGCGGATGCGCAGCGTGCGGTCGGTGCGCGCCTGGAGCGCGAGCAACACGCCGCGACCGAGCACGGCTTCGCAGACGTTCGCGCCGGAATAGTCGGCGATGCCGCCCATCACGTCGAGCCGAGCGGGCACGCGCGTGACCCAGATTTCGCCGCTGTTGAAAAAACTGGCGAAGCCCGTGGCGTCGCTGTTGGGCTTGTTCAACAGGCGTTCAAATTCCTGCAACTCGAAGGGGGGATTTCCGTCAGCCATAAATCTTCAGTGGTCGTGATGGTGGTGATGATGGCGGAAGAGCCAGTCGCGATTCTTGAACAGATACCAGACGATGAAAATGTTCAGCACCAGAATGACCAGCACAAGCTTGGTCGGGCGGTGGATCAGTTCAAAAACCTCGATGGGAATGAAGAAGGCCGATTCGCCGATGGCCAGCCAGCCCGCCCAACCGGCGCGGAACATCATGCCGACGCCTTCGACCAACGAGAACAGGCTGTAGAGCAACGTGCCCGCCGCCGCCCAGAGGACTCGCGCTTCGGTGAGGTTGCCGATTTTGATGGCGAGGTCGGCGAAAAATTTTCTTTCCGGATTCAACTTCAGGTGGAGCAACAACTGCCGGTAATCCGCCGGGAGATCGTTATCCGAAAGCGTGTAGGCCATGATCGCCAGCGCGACGAAGAGCGAACCCTTGAGCAGTTTGATAATGATGATGACCCAAAGCGTCGGCGCGCGCTTTTTTACGAACGGTGTTTCGGTCTGGGGTTTCTCTGACATCTAACGAATCTTCTCCAGCAGACGCGGCAGCAACTCGGAAATCTTCACGCGCTCCTGCTTCGTCGTGTCGCGCTCGCGCAGCGTCACGGTGTCCAACAACTCCGGGCCTTTCTCGCCGAGCGTATCGAAATCAATCGTCACGCAGTACGGCGTGCCGGCTTCGTCCTGCCGCGCGTAACGGCGGCCAATCGAACCGCCGTCGTCGTAGAAAACATTCATCCACGGACGCAACAGGTCGCGGACTTCCGTGGCTTTCTTGACCAACTCGGGTTTGTTTTTCAGCAACGGCATCACGCCGACTTTGACCGGCGCGACGCGCGGATGAAACTTCATCACCACGGTCGTTTCGCTTTTGCCCTTTTCGTCGGTCTTGGTTTCCTCGGAATACGCGTTCGCGATCAGGGCGAGGATCAAACGGTCCACGCCCGCGCTCGGTTCGATGACGTGCGGAATGTATTGGCCTTTCGCGAGTCCGTTCGCGTCTTCGGTCGCTTGCTTCGCGGCCTGCTCGTCGGGCACGCCGGACTTGGTGAGATATTTTTTCCGGTTCTCGTAATAGCGACGCCAAAGGTCGTCCTGTTTTTCCTTCGGCAACTTGCCCCACGCAGCGCGGAGTTCGTCGTCGAACACGCCCATCGCCTTGCCGGAGAAACGTTGATGCTGGCTCAAATCAAAATCGCTGCGCGCGGCGATGCCTTCGAGTTCCTCGCCTTTCAACTCGCCCTTCTCGTCGCGTTTGCTGAAGGGGAACTTGAATAAAATGTCCACCGTGGCGCGCGCGTAGTGCGCGAGTTCTTCCGCCGTCTGAACGTGAAAACCGAGCGTCTGGCGCGAAAGCCCGATGCCCTCGTAAAAGCGCACGCGTTCCTCGACCCAGTATTGATGCCACGCCTGCCAGCCCCAGTTCGGCTGCGGCTCGCCGGGATGACCGGTCGTCGGCACGGTCACGACCGAGCCGTGGATGGCTTCAATCGCCTCATCGGGTTTGATGAAGAACTCCAGTTCCATCTGCTCGAACTCGCGCGAGCGGAAGGTGTAATTCCGCGGCGTGACTTCGTTGCGGAACGCCTTGCCGATTTGCGCGATGCCGAACGGAACTTTCTGGCGCGAAGTTTCGAGCACGTTCTTGAACTGCGCGAAGATGGCCTGCGCCGTCTCGGGCCGGAGATAGGCGATGGCCGAATCATCCTGCACCGGGCCGACGTAAGTCTGGAACATCAGGTTGAACGCGCGCGGCGCGGTTTTCTCCCCGTGACAATCCTTCACACTCTTGCTGGGCTTTTGCGTGCAGGGAATTTCGTCAATCTGATCGGCGCGAAAACGTCCTTTGCAGGTTTTGCAATCAATCATCGGATCGCTAAACGTCGAAACGTGGCCGCTGGCCTCCCAGATTTTCGGCGACATGATGATCGTGGCTTCGAGGCCGGCCACGTCCTCGCGCTGGCGGGTCATGGTGTTCCACCAGAGTTCCTTGACGTTGCGCTTGAGTTCCGCGCCGAGCGGACCGTAATCCCAGAAGCCGTTGATGCCGCCGTAAATTTCGGAGGACTGAAAAATGAATCCGCGTCGTTTGCAGAGCGAAACGATTTTTTCCATCAAGTCGGCGGTTTTTGCGTCGGCCATAGAGCGCGCATTGTCGCAATGGCGGAATTGAAGTCAAGGAACGCAGTGTCGCCGGGCAGCGCTCAAATTTTAATTCAGCGGAGCGCGGCTGTGTCGCAGATCAGCCGCAGCAATTCAGAAGCGCTGCGGCTGACGCTTCGCGCACAGCCGCGCCCCAGCCGAACTAGACGCAGCCAAGTCCCACAGTTGAGCCGTGCGCCACGCATCGGACGGCGCGACTGTGCCACTGAGTCACCTCTGGCACAGTCCTCTGAATCTGCGGCCTCGGCACTATCTGTGGATTCATTCGAGATTCCGGCGATTTCAATCGCTTTCACCCGGTTGGCACGATTGCGGCATGGAAGAACCTGCCGCGCGTGTCGCGGTAACCAAACGAATTCTATTTTATGGCAAAAGTTTTAGGCATTGATCTGGGAACGACGAACTCCTGCATGGCGGTCATGGAAGGCGGCGAGCCGCTCGTTCTGGAAAACTCCGAAGGCAAACGCACCACGCCCAGCGTCGTCGCGTTCACCAAGAGCGGCGAGCGCATCGTTGGCGATGCCGCCAAGCGCCAGGCCGTCACGAACTCGCGCAACACGATTTACTCCATCAAGCGTTTCATGGGCCGTAAATTCGACGAGGTGCAGGAAGAGATCAAACGCATGCCCTACAAAGTCGTGAAGGCTTCCAATGGCGACTGCGCCGTCGAAGTCGAAGTGGACGGCAAAGCCAAGCAGTTCTCTCCGCCCGAAATTTCCGCGATGATTCTCGCGAAACTCAAAGCCGACGCCGAAACGCGTCTCGGCGAAAAAGTCACGCAAGCCGTCATCACCGTTCCTGCTTACTTCAACGACTCGCAACGTCAGGCCACGAAAGACGCCGGGCGCATCGCGGGCCTCGAAGTTCTGCGCATCATCAACGAGCCGACGGCGGCCTCGCTCGCTTACGGGCTCGACAAGAAGAAGGACGAGAAGATCGCGGTTTACGACTTGGGTGGCGGCACGTTTGATATTTCAGTTCTGGAAATCGGTGATGGCGTGTTCGAGGTGAAGGCCACGAACGGCGATACGCACCTTGGCGGTGACGACTGGGACAACAAGCTGATGGATTGGATTCTCGACGAATTCAAACGCGAAGCCGGCATGGACCTGCGCAAGCAGCCCGACGCGCTCCAACGCATCAAGGAAGAAGCCGAGAAAGCCAAGATCGCGCTCTCCAGTGCGGCGACTTACGACATCAATCTCCCGTTCATCACGGCGGACGCCAGCGGGCCGAAGCACATCCAGAAGACGCTCACGCGCGCCAAGATGGAGCAGCTCACCGACGATCTCTTCGAGCGCACCATCAAGCCGGTGCAAGCCTGCTTGAAAGACGCCGGCATCGAGGCCAGCAAGATTGACGAACTCGTGCTCGTCGGCGGCATGACCCGCATGCCTCGCGTCGTCGAGACCGCCCACAAGCTCATCAACAAAGCCCCGCATCAGGGCGTGAACCCGGACGAAGTCGTTGCCATCGGCGCGGGCATTCAGGGCGGCGTGCTCAAGGGCGAGGTGAAGGACGTGCTCCTGCTCGACGTGACGCCGTTGTCCCTCGGCATCGAGACTCTGGGCGGCGTGTTCACGCGGCTCATCGAGCGCAACACCACGATTCCCACGCGCAAGTCGGAAATCTTTTCGACGGCGAGCGACAATCAGCCGGGCGTGGAGATTCACGTGCTCCAGGGCGAACGCCAGTTCTCCAAGGACAACAAGACCATCGGCCGCTTTCAACTCGCGGACATTCCGCCCGCGCCACGCGGCGTGCCGCAGATCGAGGTGACGTTCGACATTGACGCCAACGGCATTTTGCACGTCGGCGCGAAGGACCTCGGCACGGGCAAGGAACAGAAGATTTCCATCACCGCCAGCAGCGGTCTGTCCAAGGACGACGTCGAGAAGATGCGCAAGGACGCCGAGGCGCACGCGGACGAGGACAAGGCCCGACGCGAGGAAGTCGAGACGCGCAACGAAGCCGACAACGCGGTGTATCGCTCCGAGAAAATGCTCAAGGACAACAAGGACAAGATCTCGGACGGCGACAAGGGCAAGATCGAAAGCGCCGT
>SCTL01000866.1 GCA_004297495.1 Verrucomicrobiota bacterium | reverse complement strand
ATCTGCCACTGATATGCGTACGATGCTAAAACTTCAGAGTGTCAAAGATCTCCCACAGGAAGAGATGAAGAATAACTTGGCCGCCTATCAAGAAATCTCCAGCCACGAGATTATGAGAAGAACCGAAGAGGTGTTCTCGGACAAGTGAACGATCGCTCAAAGTATTGGATCGTCGGCGGCAGCATAGTTTTGGCTGCGATCATCTATGCTTGGTCGAATCATTCGCACGCTGCTCCGTGTGTCGGAGAGGATCCGTGCAGAGTGTGTCGGGATTGTTCAAGATGCCGTTACTGTAAACAACCGGGCCATTTCTGCGGTGTCTGTAAGAATTGGCGGGGGACTAAGCAGTAGAGTCCTCGATGGTCACTTTGAATATTCACTCCACCGGCTACGGCTGGCTGATGCTCGCGGGGATTTTCGTGAGCCTCGCGCTCTGGTCGCGCGTGGCGCGGCGCGATTCGCGGCTGGTCTTGATTTACATCGCGGCGCTGGCGGGCGCGTTTCTCGGCGCGAAACTGGTCTATCTCGCGGCGGAAGGCTGGCTGCACTGGCACGATGAACATCGCTGGCTCATTCTCGCGACGGGCAAATCCATCACCGGCGCGTTGCTCGGCGGTTACGCGGCGGTGGAATTCGCCAAGCATTTCCTCGGCTACCGGAGTGCCACGGGTGATTGGTTCGCAATCATCGCGCCGGTCGGCATCATGCTCGGTCGTGTGGGCTGCGTATTGCACGGCTGCTGTCTCGGTCGCGCGTGCGAGACGTCGTGGTTCACGATGAACGACTCAGCAGGAGTGGCCCGCTGGCCGGCGGCGCTGGTGGAATTACTTTTCAACGCGCTGATGCTCGGTGTGATTTTGCTATTGAGGCAAAGAAAAATTTTCCCCGGCCAGCATTTCCATCTCTACCTGATCGCTTACGGCTTGTTCCGCTTCGCGCACGAGTTTCTGCGTGACACGCCGCAGATTCTCGGGCCGATTTCCGGGTACCAAATCGCTGCGCTGGCGATTGTGGCGTTGGGAGCAGGTGGATTTGTTCGCCGGCAACGCGCGGCGGTGGTGCATCGGCAAAATCAATCCGACGCCGGTTTTATCAATTAACACGTCGAGCGCGCGATTCGGTAGTCTCACGCCAATGAATCCGGAACAGTTTCGATTGCTTTGCGACGGACGTTGAAATAAAACACAGCAGCGCCATGAAACCTCTCGATTACTTTATCAACCTCGTGATGAGCGTCATTCTCATCGTCGGCGTTTACCAATTTTATTTCTGGTGCCAGCGCAATTACCGCGCGCAGCCGCGCCAGCTCAAACTGGCCGTGGACGAGAAGATTCCTTACCAGCCGCGCTGGGTCTGGATTTACTCGGGCCTCTACTATCCGGTCATCGTCTACATCAACTTCGTGATGGAATCGCCGGGGCAATTTCTGCACGTGGCGATGAGCTACATCATCCTGCTCGCGTTTCAAATGTGCTTCTTCGTGTTCTTTCCGGTGACGACGCCGCTGCACTGGCGTGTGGGGGAAACTCGCGGTCGTTCGGAACGATTTCTCGCGTTCGTGCAAAAGTTCGACTCGCCGGCCAACAGTTTTCCCAGCATGCACACGTCGGTGGCCACGTTGACGGCGCTGCACTTGGCTCCGCATCTCGGACCGATGGTCTGGCTGTTCCCGGGCTTGATCGCGTTGAGCTGTCTGTTCACCAAACAGCATTACGTGATTGATCTACCCGCCGGCGCGGGGTTGGGCTGGCTGGTGTTTCAGGTCTATCGGCATTTGGTCTGAGGCGAACCTGCTGCGGAAATCTCACACGCACGCGGCTTGTGTTAAATTGAAAGACGGCTTTCCGGTTTTATGGATGCTCTGCTCTTACCAGCCTTGCTTGGAGCGCTTGCCAGTGTTCTGCTCTGTGCTCTTCGCGCATCCAAAAAACATCAACCGTCTTTTTTGATGCCGCTGTGTGTTGCCGCCATCATCGGTGTTGTGTTTACGGTGATTGTCTTTGGATTTCCCCTTTTCACTGGGCGTTTCTGGACGGACAACCCGACTTTTGACCCAACTATTGCCGGTGTGCTGATCATCTTCGGCATCTTCGCTCTTGCGGGCCTCGTGCCTGCATTCGTGGTTGTCGTGCTTTATCGCATCAGACAGGCTCAGTGAATGGTGGAGCGCCCCGATTCTTCGTCATTCAGAGTTCAAAATACAAGTTGCCACTCGACACTTCTTTGCTATTCTCCCGTTCCCTTTTCGCCCGTTGGCGTAGGGGAAACGGCCTTAAATTTGCCGCGCCC
>SCTL01000865.1 GCA_004297495.1 Verrucomicrobiota bacterium | reverse complement strand
GCGTGAACTCCAACCACGGGTGCGGCGGGTGAATTCGTAAGCCAGTTTGAGCGCGACTTCGAGCGCGGTCGAGCCGTCATCGCTGAAAAAAACCTTGGTCAAACGCGGAGTGCGGTGTGCGGTGTGCGGAGTGGCCAGCTTCACCAACTCCGCCGCCAGCAAACTCGCGGGCTCATTGGCGAATCCCAAGGCCGAGCTGTGCGCGATTTTTTTCAACTGCCGCGCGATGGCGGCGTTGAGCTTTGGATGTTGATGACCGTGGAGGTTGGTCCAGATGGAGGAATTGGCGTCGAGATATTCCTTGCCGCGAAAGTCGCGCAACACTGCGCCTTTGCCGGAGGTGATGATGATCGGCTCGCGCTTGAGCCAGTCGCGCATCTGGGTGAAGGGATGCCAGACGTGGGCGTGATCCAGTTTTGCGAGCGGGTGCATCAGACGTGTTGCGAGTTGCGTGTCGCGTCAAGTGCGTGCGCGAGCGTCTGCACGTCAGCGCCTGTATGAGCGGCGGTGAGCGTTACGCGCAAGCGCGCGGCACCGCGGGCGACGGTCGGATAGCGGATGGCGGGCACGAAAATGTTTTGCGCACGCAGCGCGTTGGCGGCGGCGACAGCGGCGGCTTCGTCGCCGATAATGATTGGAATGATGGTACTGGGGACGGCCGATGACCGATGGCCGATGGCCGATTGAAACGTGACGACGCGCGTCCAGAGTTGTTCGTGGAGCGATTTGCCTTCGGAAGATATTACCAGTTTGATTCCGGCGGTCGCGGCGGCGGCGGCGGCGGGCACGGGCGCGGTGCTGAAGATGAAACTGCGGGCGCGGTTCACCAGCAAATCAATCAGTGAACGCGAGCCGCAAATGTATCCGCCGCTCGCGCCGAGAGCTTTGCCGAGCGTGCCCATCTGGATTTCAACGCGATCGCTAACGCCGAGTTCCTCCGCGAGGCCGCGACGGTTTGCGCCGTAGAGTCCGGTGGCGTGTGCCTCGTCCACCATGAGCCATGCGCCGTATTTTTCCTTGAGCGCGACGATTTCGCGGAGCGGGGCGGCGTCACCGTCCATGCTGAAGATGGATTCGGTGGCGATGAGAATGTTTCGAGTTTCGTGTTTCGAGTTCCGTGTTTTATTCGCCCACCGCAGCTTCGCTTCGAGGTCAGCGCAATCGTTGTGGGCGAAGACACGGAGCTTTGCGCCGCTCAACTTTGCGGCGTCCACGATGCAGGCGTGAACGAGTTTGTCCACGATGATGATGTCGTCCTTGCCGAGCAAGGCGGTGATCGTGCCGAGGGCGGTGGCGTAGCCGGTGGAGAAGGTGAGCGCGGCTTCCGTGCCTTTGAAGGCGGCGAGGGTTTCGTCCAATTCGTGAAACGGCGCGAGTGAACCGCAAAGGAGTCGCGAGGCACCGGCACCAGCGCCAAATTTTTCCACCGCCTTGAGCGCGGCTTCCTTGAGCGCGGGATGATTGGCGAGGCCGAGATAATCGTTGGAAGAAAAGTTCAGCAGTTCGCGTCCGCCGATTTTGATGCGAGTTCCTTGCGGCGAATCCACGCGGCGCAGTTCGCGCAGCAAACCTTGCTCGCGAATTGAATTCAAACGCGCCTGGAGTTCTTGATCGAACGCTGACATCGGGGCAGAGATTAGCCGCGTTCTGTCGAACGCAGCCACGAAATTATTTGGGAGCGATCACCCAGTTGCCGGCGATCATGCTGCCGCTGACTTTGCCAGCGTGACTGATGACGGCGGAATAGCTGTCGGCGAATTTTCCGGCGAAGGGCAGGGCGATGAGGTCCGCGAAAGCGCTGCGCCGGAATTCACCGAGCTTGCGGCGGAGTTTTAGGGCGCGCGCGGCGTTGACGGTGACCATCTGGACGATCTGTCGCGGGTGAACGCCGGGATGTTTCGCGGCGAAGGCGCGCATTTCGAGGAAGAGATTCAGCTCGAGATCGCGCTTGGGATATTTGCGGACGGTGGCAAGGCTGTCGGTGCCCAGACAGAGATTCACTCCGGCTTTGGCGAGCGTGCGGCGGGGGAATTCAGCATGACGGAAAAAATCGTGGCTGCGCGGGCAGTGAACCACGCTGACGCGTTTGCGGGCGAGCAATTCGGCGTCGCCGGGCGCGAGGTAATTCACGTGGATGCCGAGCAAGTGCGGGCCGAGGGCATTGCACCACGCGAGGTGCTGGACGGGCGAGCGCGCGCCGCAATCGCGCATGTCGCGCTGGTTGCGGGCGAGCCAGTCGAACATTTCGCCGCGGGCGTGCTGGAACATTTCAAACTCGGCGGCGGATTCGGCGACGTGGGTGGCGATGACCAGTTTGCGGCGGCGGGCGGCGACGGTCGCGCGGCGCAGGAGCTTGGGCGTGGTGGAATATGGCGCGTGGGGCGAGAGAGAAGTTTTGCTGCGACCGGGCGGGAGCGAGTCCATTTTTTCCAGCGCCTCGCGCAGGATGAGTTCGGGATTGCGCCGGCTTTTGACGCCGGTCATTTCGAGTTGGGAGATGACGCGCAGCGGTGTGGCATCCCAGACGTCGGGGAGAAGTTCCGGCACCGCTTCGATATCGGCCACGGTCGTGGTGCCGTTGCGTAACAACATTTTTGCGCCGGCGATCCAGGACTCGGCGAAATCCGAGTAAGTCCAGCCGGCTTTCTCGGTGGTGATGAGTTTGATCCAGTCGGTGAATTTTTTCGGCGGCGGGAAAAGTCCCGCCATGTGCGTGTAGTCGAGGTGGCAGTGCGTGTTGATCAGGCCGGGCAGCAGAACGGACTCGCCCAGATCAATCACGTCGCCGGAGAATTGTTTGCGCACACCCGGCCAGCGACCCACCGCGACGATGCGTTCGCCGGAAATGGCGACAACGCCGTTCTCAATGGGTGGCCGGCTGACCGGGAGAACGACGCGGGAGCGGATGAGTCGAACGTTGGGGGGTGAAAGTTGAGAGTCAGGCACGGTGGGTCGCAAATTCTTTTTTGCTCTCAACGCCGTTCACAAGCCGCGCTCCTTGAGTTTGCGTTTGGTCTTGGACGCCTCGCTGTGGTGGCGGGCCTTGGCTTTGTTGTGCCGCTTGCGGATTTGCTGCTCAATCTTTTTCGTCACGAGATCAATCGCCGCGTACAAATCCTCCTCGCGATCCTCGGCGAACAGGTCCGGACCGCGCACGCTGAGCCGGAGCGAGCAGGAAAACTGTTTCTCGGGAGCGCGTTTGTGATCATGTTCGAGCGTTACGCGCGCATCAATCGCCCGCTTGTCGAAGTGGTCCAGCTTTTCGATTTTGGACGTGATGTGGTTTTCGATGGCTTCGGTGAGAGTGACGTTGTGGGGAATGATGATCAGTTTCATGTCCGCAAGAT
>SCTL01000864.1 GCA_004297495.1 Verrucomicrobiota bacterium | reverse complement strand
TATACTGACACGATCTTCCCGTTCTTTCTCTGGATTGTCGGTGTGGCGGTGCCGCTGTCGTGCGGGCGTCGGTTGGAACAGGGGCAAAGCCGCCGCGAACTTTTCGGGCACGCATTGCGCCGGGCGGTGATTCTGTTTGGGCTGGGACTTTTTCTTGCGTCGTTCGGTTACTTCATTGACGGCTCGATGGCGCGGCTCGGGTTCAGTCAATGGCTGCACAATTATCTCACGAGCGTTCGCATCCCCGGAGTTTTACAACGGATCGCCGTCAGTTACCTCCTCGCCACGGCGATTTATTTGTGGAGCGATTGGCGCGGACAAATCAAGTGGCTCATCGGCCTGCTCGCCGGCTACTGGGTGTTGATGGCGTTCGTGCCGTTTCCGATCACGGTCAACGGCGAGACGCGTTGGGTCTCGGGATTGTTTGACGAGCAAGCCAACTTCGCCCGTTGGATTGACAGCGTCGTTTTCAACGGCCCGGTCATCGGCACGCATGTCTGGAAAAGCAGCGCGCCCGGCGATCCCGAGGGCCTGGTCAGCACGCTGCCGGCGGTAGCCACGTGTCTCTTTGGAATTCTCACCGGGCAGTTGCTCCGCTCAACGCGCAGCGACGCGGAAAAAACTTCGTGGATGTTTTCTCTCGGGTGTCTCTTGATGCTGTTGGGTGTTGTGCTCGCGTGGTGGCTGCCCATCAACAAAAAAATCTGGACCAGTTCCTACGCGGTGCTGATGGCCGGGCTGGCGATGGTTTGTTTCGCCACGTGCTACTGGCTGATTGACGTGCAAGGCCGGCGCAAAGCCGTGAAGCCGTTCGCCATTTACGGCATGAACGCCATCACCGTCTTCGTGCTCTCCGGCGTGCTGGGAAGAATTCTTGGCGAGATCAAGATCGCGACTGCGCCGGACAAAACCATTTCGCTCCGCTCGTGGCTCTTCAACCAACTCTGCGCGCCCTTCGCCAGCGCGGATACCGCGCCGCTTCTCGGCGCGCTCGCTTCGCCGCAAATCGCCTCGTTGCTCTGGGCGGTGATGTGGACGCTGATGCTCTTCCTGATTGCCTGGGCCATGTATCGGAAGAAATGGTTCGTGAAGTTTTGACTGCAACAACGCTGCGTTTCTGATAAGCAAGCTGGCGGACAAGCCCATGAATGTTTTGCGGACCCGCGCATTCACGCTGATCGAGCTTTTGGTGGTCATCGCCATCATTGCGATTCTTGCGGCGCTGTTGCTCCCGGCGCTGAGTCGCGCGAAGGAAAAAGCCAACGCTGCCACCTGCCTGAACAATCTCAAACAGTGGGGGTTGGCGACGCAGTTGTTTGCCGGTGAGAACGAGGATTATCTTCCCAAAGACGGCGCACCAAACGGTTCGTCGGTGAATGAAGGCTGGTATATTGACCTGCCCAAAGTGATCGGTCAGTTGACGTATCGGGAAGTGCCGTGGCGGACGAATGCCACCGCCGATCCCGGCCGCTCAATCTGGATCTGCCCGTCGAATCCGCGCCGAAGCACGGGCACAAATCTCTTTCACTACTGTCTCAACGAGCACGTCAACGCCAGTGGCAGCGGCAACCAGGTCAAGCTCGTCACGATTCGTCTGCCGGCCAATACGGTTTGGTTGTTCGACAATGGCGGGCTCGCCGCCGTGGCGCAGCAGAACAATGTTCATTCCAATCTCCACGGCGTCGGGGCGCAGTTCACGTTTCTCGACGGCCACGCGGCGCGTTTCGCCAATCGTGAATACTGGGACTTCGCCGCGAACAAAGGCCGCACCAATAATCCGAGTCTTGTCTGGATTCCCTGACTATGCTCTGTTGAGGACGTATGAGCGACACAGGTTGGCAATGGGTCGGCCCGAAACCCGAGCCTCCGCCCGATCCCGGTCCCGAGCCGAAACCCGCCAATCCAAAGCGCTGGGTGGTGTGGCTCACGGTTCTGCTGGGGTTCGTCGTGACCATCGCTTGCTTGATCCAGCCGCTCCATCTCTTTCACCTCCGACCCGAAACCACCATTCCGGAGGCCGCCGCCGCCGCCGCGCCCGATGCGCTCGCGCCGGCGGAGCCCGCCGCCGCACCCGCGCCGGATGAATCGAATTCGCCCGGGCGTGAATTGCCCCGGCTGCGCGGGGAAATCGTCCGCTTGCGCGCCGAGAACGAGGCGCTCCAAAAAAGAATCGCCGATCTCGAAGCCGCCGCCGCCGCCAGTCGCGAGGTAGCCAATTCCGTGGTGAATCTCCAGGTGCGCTCGTTTCAATTGAACGTCAACGCCGTCAACGCCCTGACCGCGCGGCCCGAGGGCAGCACGGAATATCGCGAGTTCGCGGCCATGGAAGCTTTGCGGCGGACATTCAGCGCGGCGGGTGTGGAACTCAACGCTCCCAAATCCATCTATTACAACGCGGCGACCGGCAAACTGATGGTTCGTGCGACGGAACGCGACCTGACGCTGATCGAACAGACCATCGTGGCCAATGGATTGCAGTGAGGCGAATCACCGCAAGGAGCGCGGACGCCTCGTCCGCGAGTTGTTTCGATTCTGGGTTCGCGCGGACGAGGCGTCCGCGCTCCGGTCTTTCTTAGCCGCGCGCCAGCGGGGATTTTTCCTGGTGCCAACCGGTGCCTTGCTCGTAGGCGTGCGCGACGCGCAGCAAAGTGGCTTCACCCATCGGTCGGCCGAGCAATTGCAGTCCGATGGGCAGCTTCGGTGACTTCGTAAATCCACACGGCACGCTGATGCCGCAAATGCCGGCGAGATTGCAGGACAGTGTGAAAATATCGCCGAGATAAAGTTGCAACGGGTCTTCTGATTTTTCGCCAATCTTGAACGCCGCCGTCGGCGTGGTCGGAGCGACGATGGCGTCCACTTGCTCGAAAGCTTTCAGAAAATCCTGCCGGATCAGCGTGCGGACTTTTTGCGCCCGCAAATAATACGCGTCGTGGTAGCCGCTGCTCAGGACGTAAGTGCCGAGGATGATTCTGCGCTTCACCTCCGCGCCGAAACCCGCGCCGCGCGTCTTGGAATAAAGTTCAATCGGGTCCGCGCCATCCACGCGCGCGCCGTAACGAATGCCGTCGAAGCGCGCGAGATTCGCCGACGCCTCCGCCGTGGCGATGATGTAGTAAGTCGCGACCGCGTAATCCGTGTGCGGCAGGGAAATCTCCACGATCTCCGCGCCGAGCTTGGTGAGTTGCGCCACCGCTGCTTCAACCGCGAGTTTCACCTCCGGATCGAGTCCGCCAATCATGTATTCCTTCGGCAACCCGAGCTTCATTCCTTTGATGCTGTGCCCGAGCGACGCGGAAAAATCAGGAACGGCTTCCGGCAAACTCGTTGAGTCGCGTTGATCGTGACCGGAAATCACTTTGAGCATCGTCGCCGCGTCGCGCACGTCTTTTGTGAGCGGACCGATCTGGTCGAGTGAAGAAGCGAACGCCACAAGACCGTAGCGTGAAACACGTCCGTAAGTTGGTTTCAATCCCACGCAGCCGCAATTGGCCGCCGGCTGGCGCACGCTGCCGCCGGTGTCCGAGCCGAGTGTGGCGATGCACTCGTCCGCCGCCACCGCCGCCGCCGAACCTCCCGAGGAGCCGCCCGGAATCCGCGCCGTGTCCCACGGATTGCGCGTGACGCCGAACGCGGAATTCTCCGTCGAACTGCCCATCGCGAACTCGTCCATGTTCAACCGGCCAAAAACAATCGCGCCGGCGGCTCGCAGTTTTTCCGTGACCGTCGCGTCGTAGGGCGAAATGAATTTACCGAGAATCTTCGAGCCGCACGTGAGCGGCTGGCCTTTGACAGCAATCACGTCCTTCACCGCAATTGGCACGCCGAGCAACGGCTGCTGCGCGTGCGTCGCCCCGGCGGCGATGGCTTTGTCTGCCGCGTCCGCCTGCGCGAGCGCATCGGCGGCATCGTGGTTGAGAAACGCGTGGACCTGTCCATCCACGCGCGCGATTTGATCAAGGCAGGCCTGCGTGGCGGCGCGCGACGAGACCTCGCGCTTCGCGAGTTTCGCCGTGAGTTCGGAAATGGTGAGTTGATTCAACATCAGCGCGCCGAGAAATTGGCGAACGCGGCGGGCAAAAGCAAAATCAAACTGGCCGGTCTGGAGTGCGATGACTTGTCATCGCTTTGCGCAGGCGACTTGTCGCCGTCAAACTCCAGGGGTCACGCGCTGACTTCATGCCGCTAAACGCGGAGCACCTTGGCCGACAAGTCGGCCAAGTGGGAAAAGCGGTGACAAGTCACCGCACTCCAAAGCCAACTTCCCCCTTGCGCGCGAACTCGGCGTTTCGCCAACATCGCGAACTGGATTCGCTCATGCATACGCTCATCAAAAACGTTCTCGCCGCCACCGAACCCAAAGACGCTGTCACCGTGAAAGGCTGGGTCCGCACACGGCGCGACGCGAAAGGTTTTTCCTTCCTCGAACTCAACGACGGCTCGTGCTTCGGCAGTCTGCAATGCGTCGTGGACGCCGGCACGCCGGGCTACGACGGCATCGCGCACTTCACGACTGGCGCGTCGGCGGTGATCGAAGGCAAGCTCGTCGCCTCGCCAGCGCAGGGACAGAAATGGGAACTGCGCGCGACGAAGATCGAACTGATTGGCGAGGCCGACGCCAGCTATCCGCTCCAGAAGAAAGGTCACACACTGGAATTCCTGCGCAGTATCGCGCACCTGCGGCCGCGCTCGAATCTGTTCGGCGCGGTCTTCCGCACACGCAGCCGGCTGGCGCTGGCTGTCCACGAGTTTTTCCAGAGCCGCGATTTCTTTTACGTCCAGACACCGATCATCACCGCCAGCGATTGCGAGGGCGCAGGGGAAATGTTCCGCGTGACGACGTTGATGGGCAAGCCCGACGCAAAATCAGAAGCGGACTTTTTCGGCAAGCCAACTTTCCTCACGGTGAGCGGACAGCTCGAAGCCGAGACGTTTGCCTGCGCGCTCTCGAATGTCTATACGTTCGGCCCGACCTTCCGCGCCGAGAACTCCAACACCGCCCGCCACGCCGCCGAGTTCTGGATGATCGAGCCGGAGATGGCGTTTTGCGATTTGGCCGGCGACATGGACCTCGGCGAGGAGTTCATCAAAGCGATGGCGCGTTACGCGCTCGAACATTGCGCCGAAGACCTGGCGTTCTTCTCCAAGTTCGTGGACAAGGGCCTGAACGAGCGGCTCAAGTTCGTCGTCGAACGCCCGTTCGTGCGCGTGCCTTACACCGAGGCCGTGGAGATTTTGAACAAGTCGGGAAAGAAATTTGAATTCCCCGTCAGCTACGGCCAGAACCTGCAATCCGAACACGAGCGCTTCCTGACCGAGGAGCATTTCAAATCACCGACGACCGTTTTCAACTATCCGCGCGAGATCAAACCGTTTTACATGCGGCTCAACGACGACCAGAAGACCGTCACCGCGATGGACGTGCTCGTGCCCGGCATCGGCGAAGTCATCGGCGGCGCGCAACGCGAGGAACGCCCCGCGCAACTGGCCGAGAACATGAAGTTCCACAAGCTGAACGAGCAGGATTACTGGTGGTATGCCGACCTGCGCAAATACGGCACCGTCCCGCACGCCGGCTTCGGCCTCGGCTTCGAGCGGTTGCTCATGTTTCTCACCGGCGTCTCAAACATCCGCGACGTGATCCCCTTCGCCCGCACGCCGGGGAACGCGGAGTTTTGAACCGCACAATGAAGGCCGCGCAGCTCATTGCCAACGGAACCCCAGGCAGATTTGAACTGCGCGAATTGCCCGAACCGCAACCTGCCGCCGGTGAAGCAGTGGTCGAGGTTCGCGCGTGCGGATTGAATCGGCTCGATCTCTGGCTGGAGGAAGGCGGACTGCCGATTCAAATCCCGTTGCCGCGCACGCCGGGCGGAGAAGTTTCAGGAATCATTTCTGAAGTCGGCAGCGGCGTGACTACTTGGAAACGCGGCGACCGCGTCGCGGTTCAATCGAATCTATTCTGCGGCGAATGTGAGTTTTGCAAACGCGGCGAAGAATCGCTCTGCCTGCGCGGCGAGTTGTTGGGCGTGAATCGCGACGGCGGCTTCGCGGACAGAGTCGCCGTGCCCGCGCGGGCGCTGGTGAGTCTGCCGGATGCGGTAAGCTTTGAAACTTCCGCCGCGCTCACGCTGGCCGGCAGCACGGCGATGCACATGCTCACCGATCGCGCGCAAGTCCGCGCCGGTGATTGGGTGCTCGTCATCGGCGCGTCGAGCGGCGTCGGTTCGGCGGCGATTCAAATTGCGAAGCAACTCGGCGCGCACGTCATCAGCACCGGCTCGACGGAAACCAAACGCAACCTCGCCAAAAAACTCGGTGCGGAGTTCGTTCTCGATTCGACCCAAGCCGATTGGCCCGCCGAAGTCCGCAAACTCACCAACAAACGAGGCGTGGATCTGGTCGTCGAACACGTCGGCGGCGACGTGCTGCCGAAATGTTTCGAGTGTCTCGCGCGCGGCGGCACGGTCGTTACCTGCGGCGCGACGGCGGGTCGCGACATCTCGTTCAAGCTCTGGCCATTCTTTGTGAAGCAGCAACGGCTCATTGGCAGTTACGGTCGCAACCGCAATGACCTCGTCGCCACGCTCGATTGGGCCGCTGCCGGCAAACTCCAACCGGTGATTGATTCCATTTACCCGTTGGATCAGGCGGCTGCCGCCTTCGCCAAGCTTCGCTCCCGCGCCGCGCTCGGCAAAGTGCTGGTGAAACCCTGAGCCGGAGCGCGGACGCCTCGTCCGCGCGTTGACCTAGGGCGGGTTCTCGCGGACGAGGCGTCCGCGCTCCCTGGACAAGCTGAAGTTCGAACTCCAACATTGGCGCTTGCCGTCGCACGCTTTGTCGAGCAAAGTGATGGCATGGACTCCAACTCTGCTTCCGAGAATCTCCAGGTCATCCGCACGTTGATGGAGCGTTCGGCTCTTTACCGCCAAACGTTGGCGCCAATCATGTTATTTGTCGGGGCGCTCGGCGTTGGCGCGGGGGTGCTGGGCTCAGTTTTGCGATTGAATGCGCCACCCGATTTCGGTCGTTTATGGCTCGGCACCGCAGTTGTTGCAGTTGGAGGCGCATTCCTTATCTCGCGTCGCCAAGCCTTGAAAGCGCGCGAACCGTTTTGGTCACCACCAACCCGCCGTGTAGCTCTGGCCCTGCTTCCACCGCTGACAGCGGGATTTTGTCTGAGCGCTATTATCACCCTACCCGCAACCGCAGGGCTGATTGGTTTTTCCGCGCCTGTTCTCTGGCTCTTGTTCTATGGATGTGCGCTCCATGCCGCCGGCTTTTTCATATCGGGAGGCGTACGACTGTTTGGCTGGTTGTTTATCGCAGCAGGCTGCTTTTTTGGCATCCCTTTCAAAGACGGAGTCGTAATCCTAAATGTGCACTTGGTCATGGGGTTTTTCTTCGGCGCGCTGCATCTGGCCTACGGTGTTTACCTTTACTTCACCGAGAAACGAAATTCAGCCGCGTGAACCCGGAACTGTTTCTCCAACTGGATCGCGTGATCCACGAGAAAGGGCGGCTCGCCATCATGGCCGCGCTCGCGGCATCGCCGGAACTTTCCTTCACCGAATTGCGCGACACGCTCGGCATGACGGACGGCAATCTCACTTCGCATATCCGCACGTTGCAAGAGGAAGGTTTCGTCTCCGTGGCCAAGTCGTTCCAAAACAACCGCCCGCTCACCTCCTGCTCCCTCACCAAGACCGGGCGCAAGGCGTTCGGTGAATACATCGCCCTGCTGGAGCAGATCGTCCGGCAGAACAAGCCCTGAAAATAATTTTGAACGGAAGCGGGCCGGCATAGTCTCACACTTTGTATTACAAAGTGAAAACACATCTGCCAGCTAAACGAACGGGCGGACGCGCTGTGCTCCGAACGGGATTGCCAGAACGGCGGGCCGCCGAACGCAAGTCCCTCACCCCGGCCCTCTCCCATCCGACGGGAGAGGGAGAATCGTCCGCCGATTTCGGTGATTTCGAGAGTCGAAGGTTGTGGGAAGACTTTTCAACGAAGCCAAGACTGCCGATCGCTGTTCCCCTCTCCCATCGGATGGGAGAGGGGTCAGGGGTGAGGGCCAGATGAAAATCATCCGGGCAGAACATTTGGGCATGTGCTTTGGTGTGCGGGACGCCATCGCGCTGGCCACGCGCGAGGCGAGCAGCCAGCCACTGACAGTTCTCGGCGA
This sequence comes from Verrucomicrobiota bacterium, assembly GCA_004297495.1. Lineage (GTDB taxonomy): Bacteria > Verrucomicrobiota > Verrucomicrobiia > Limisphaerales > JADLHS01 > SCTL01. The sequence goes on along the minus strand of SCTL01000864.1, from coordinate 1,663 downwards.
TCTGGTGCACAACGAAACTGTGCTGACAGAATTGAAACAACGCGGCATCGAGTTCCGCAACGACGCCAGGGAAGTGAAAACGGAAACCGTGATCATCACCGCGCACGGCGCTTCGGAACGCAAGCTCGACGCCGTGCGCGAACGGGGATTGAGAGTCCTCGAAGCGACGTGTCCGCTGGTTCACGTGGCGCACCGCGCGGTGGCGAAACTGGTGCGTGAATGTTTTCATCCCGTCATCATCGGCAAGCGCGATCACGTGGAAGTACGCGGGCTGACGGAAGATTTGGCGGAATACGATGTCGTGTTGAGCGAGGCGGACGTCGAGCGGCTTCAGCCGCGCGCGCGCTTCGGCATCGCGGCGCAAACCACGCAACCCATCGAGCGCGTGCGTCATCTGGTTGGTTTGATTCGCCAATTGTTTCCCGATTCGGAGGTGTGTTTCATTGACACGGTTTGCCAGCCCACGAAGCAGCGACAAAACGCCGCCATCGAACTGGCCCAGCAGTGCAGCGTGGTGATCGTGATCGGCGGCGCGCACAGCAACAACACGCGCGAACTCGTGGAAACCTGCCGCCGGCATTGCGCGCGGGTGCAGCACGTGCAAACGGCGGATGATCTTTGCGAAGAATGGTTTCATCCAGACGACGCGGTGGGCGTCACCGCCGGAACGTCCACGCCGGATTCGGTGATTCAAGCGATTGAAATGCGTTTGCATCAAATCGGCGCGGCCAAAGAATCCTTTCGTTCCCAAACCAAAAATCTTCACCACGGAGCAAAGCCATGAACCACGCCAAATGGATCACTCACTTCACGCGCAATCGCCAGAATCGCCCCGAGCCGGACTGGGCCGCGCCCATCAGCGCGCCGCCCACTGTGCTCGCGCCCATGCTGCGGTCGGTCGAACAATTCCGCCTGGGCGATGGCGGCGGGCCGGCGTCGTTGATTGCTTTCAATCGCGAAAACTTTCGCAGCCGCACGAGCGAGCTGCGGCAAATCGTGGACTTGTGGTTCGCGGAGGAAGCGGAGCACGCGCGCTTGCTGGGCTGCGCGGTGCGGCGGTTCGGCGGGCGCATCATCACGTCGCACTGGAGTTTCACGGCGTTCTGTCTGTGCCGGCGCGCGCTGGGGGTGCGGTTTGAGTTGCAGGTGTTGACGCTCATGGAACTCGTGAGCACGGCCTACTATCGGATGCTGCGCAATCATTCGCCCGACGGTCCGCTGGCGGCGATGTGTGAATTGATTCTGCGCGATGAAGCGGGCCACGTGGCGTTTCAACGCGACCGGCTGTCGAGCGATGGTTGTCCGAAGCTTGGCGTGCGGGGAGTTTTGTGGCGGCTGCAATTTCTGTTGTTCGGCTATGCGGCGGGCACGATGTTGTGGGTGAATCACGCGCCGTGTTTGAAAGCCATCGGTGGAACGCGCGCCGAATTTTATTCCGAAGTGACGCGGCAACTGCTGCGCTTCATCCGCTCGCTGCGGCGCGTGGAAAAACGGGCGGGCGTTCCCGCGCTATGGGCGAGGCCAGCCCGGATGCAATTTCAAACTGCCAAATGAAAACTTGCCCGGACTTAACCGACCGCCGCCGTTGGTGGATCGTCGTGATCTTCGCCCTCGCGATGGCGTGGGTCGAAGCGGCGGTGGTGTATTATTTGCGCTCGCTGAT
>SCTL01000863.1 GCA_004297495.1 Verrucomicrobiota bacterium | reverse complement strand
AACGCATGGCCGAGTGGGCCATGCGTTCCTGCATCAATCCGTGACTCAGCACGGCGTCAAGCGGCGCGGGTCGGCCGAGTTGTGCCCGGAGCTCCTGATGGCAGCACGGCGCGACGAGGATGAGTTTCGCGCCGGCCTCGATGCCGCGACGGATGGCGTCGTCGGTGGCGGTGTTGCACGCGTGCAGCGCGATGAGCGCATCCACGCGCGGCAATTTCATCGAGGCGATGGTGCCTTCGAGAAATTCCAGTCCGTCGGCGTTGATCTGTTTCGCCAGCCGATTCGTGGTCGCAACCAGATCGGCGCGCGTCTCGACGCCGAGCACGCGGACGGGCTGTTGCCAGACGCGATGAAATAAATGCCACGCGCCGAAGGTGAGATAGCCTTTGCCGCAGCCCATGTCAGCAAGTTGCAGCGGCGGATGATCGGCGCGCGGTTTGTCCCAGCCGCAATCCTTGGCGAGGTGCGAAAGGATTTCGAGATAATGGGAAATCTGCCGGTGCTTGTCCGCCATGGCCGCACGGAGCTTGCCGTCGCGATCCAGCACGCCGAGTCCGCCCAGCCAGTCGTTAGCGGTGGAGTCGAGAAACGTGGCGCGGGGTTGATCATGAGTGCGGCTGGGCGCGCGTTTCGTGGTGGCCTTGTGGCTGATGAGCCGCGCGCTGCCGTCGGCTTTGGAAATGAACTGCCAGTCGGCCTTGGTGGTGCCAAGCAGCGCGCTGCGATAGTTTTGCGCGAGTTGTTCGCTCAGCCAGGCGGCGCAATCGGTCAGCGAAAGATTTTTGGTTTCGTCGCGCGTTGGATGGCGGAACGTGAGCGAGAGATGCGGAGCGCCTTTGAGCAGGATGCCGCGTCCGAGGATTTTGCCGGCGGTGATCTCGGGCCGCGTGGGCCTGGAAAGCGCGAGCCGCACGAACGTGCCGTCGCCGAGACTCGCGACGGTCAGCCGGGCGAACGCTTCGAGCGGGGTTTCGTTACCCATGAAGTGAGGATGGAATTTTTCGCGCGTTCAAGCGAGCGAAACCAGCGGATCAAAGAGTGCGCCGCAAACGAACGAGTCCGCTTGCGGCGCGAAAGGACGGCGGGCGCGGGGTTCGCGCCGATGACTTATTTTTTGGGCGCAACCGGCGCGGGGGCGGCGGCGGGCGCGGTTCCGGCCGGTCGAACCGGCGCGGGATTGGACGTCATCGCCTGTGGGATTTGATACTTGTTCAGCACGGGCATGAAGTCGGGATGGGTTTTGCCGTATTCCAACGCGCGTTGAAGGAATTGTTCGACGAACGCTTTTTCCTGAATGACGGGCTGGACCATCTGGGTGAGCGTGTCGCGATCGCGGACCGCGTAACGCATCTGCTGCCAGATGAAGACGAGCAGCACGCCGCTGCACACGAGCAGGGCGATCATCAAGGTCTGCACCTGGTTTTGCAGACAGGCGAGGGCGTCGTCGGACTTCACCGGGGTGACGGCGGGAGTAGCGGCGGGTTTGACTTCGGTATCGCTCATAAAATTATCGCGCGGGTTTGGTGGGGATGGGTGCGTTTTTCTTGATCCCGACGGTTTCCAGCAGCGGCAGGATGGCCGGGTTTTTCTCGCTGTAAGCCATGCAGTCGTTCAGAAAGGCCTGCATGGTGGTGCGGCGGGCGTTGCCTTCGCTGAGTTTGTAATTGAGCGAGCGGATGTCGCGCGTGGCGAAGACGTATTTGATGCAGCAGAAAACTGCCGCCAGCAGGATGACGCCGAGCGCCGCCTGCAGGATGGTTGAGTTCAAATCTTTTTTCATAAACGGTGCGCCAGCGTAGCGGAATTGCGGGGCTTGTCCATGTGTTTTTCGGGTTCAAGCCGGCGGGTTGACCGGCGCGCAGAGAGGAGGGTTACTGCACGTTCGAGCGGAGAACGCGATAGAACTTGGCGGTGGCGGTCGTGTTGGTCGAGTAGGTCAGCGTGTCCACAGCTTTCGTCAAGCCGCCCGGCTCGTTGGTGAAGGCAAGTCGCAAGTCGGGCGTGGACTGGACCTGATAGGCAAACCCGCGCAGGGTTTCGCAGCGCATTTCAGTCTGGGTGCTGTTGAGCGCGCGCAACGCGAGCGTGAAGGGCGTGTTGGTGATCGAGCCGTTGAAATATTTTTGCGCGAGCGTCCAGACGTTCGAGCCGCATTGCGCGCCGGTGCGGCGGCCCATGAGATCATCCACGGGCGGATGGATGCCGCCCCAAAGCCGCGAGAGGCCGGCTTGATCGGCGGCGTCGTAGTAGGTGGCCCATTGCAACTGAATGGTCTGGCTCGGGCCTTTCTCGAAACTGAGCGACGTGTTCGAGGGCGCGGTGTAGGTCGCCAAGCCACCCGGGAAAAACGGCGAACCGGTGATGGCGGTCAGGATTTCCGCGGCGGAACGGCTGAACGTGCTGTGGCCGGAGATGTAGCCGGGAAACGCCGGCGTGACGAAGTTCGCTTTCTGATACGGCATGAAGGAATCGCCGTGAATCCATTTCACGCCGCTGTGTTGATTGACCGGATCAGCCGGCTGACCGGGCCAGGCGAGAATGGCGATTTTGCCGGGCGTGAGTCCGGCGTGGCGACCGGAGTTCACGGAGTTCGTGGTGACGAGTTCGATCAAATTCGTGATGAGCGGGATGCCGTTCGCGTTGTACGACGCGGCGAGCGGATCGCTCGACTGGCCCAACATGCAGAGGTGGCGAATCGCGCTGATGGGTCGCCAGCCGTCGTAGTAACGCTTGAGCCCCCAGGCGGCACAGGCGGCATCATGCACGGCGGCGTTCAAGGCGAAGTAAACTTTCACGTCCCATTCGAGATCGTCCACGACGGGGCCAACGCCGCCAATTTTCTTCACGGTGTTGGTGTTGTCGGCGACTTGATTGGCCAGCACGTTCCAATGGCCGGGCGGCGTTTCCGAGCTCGGGCCGTCCGCCCAAAATTCCGCCAGCACGCGCACGAAGTCGCCGCGTTTCACGACGTTGGACGCGTACGGCAGGCCGGTGAAGGGATTGTTCGTGCGGCCCGCGCCGTCGTTCGTGCCGAGCGTGTTATTGCCGAAAGCGGCGGGCGAAATGTTCGTCGTGGCGCCATCATCCGGTGTGAGCTGGCTGCTGGCGCGGATGTCCTCGACGACGTTGCTGACAAAAGCGGCGTGCGAGGCGGTGTTGAACTTCGGCGGCGGGCCGGCGAGATCAATCCACGGCAGCGCCGCGTTCGTGCGCGTCAGCGCGAAGGGCCGCACGCCGAGCCATTGCGCGCCGAGATAATTTTGGATCGGGCCGGAAGCGGGAAAACCATTTTGATCCACACCGTTCACGATGTAGAGCCGCTGCCAATGGTTGACGTCCACCAGATTGTCCTCGTAGGCACCGAAGCCGTTCGTGGTAATGCCGGCCCGATCCGTGGCAAGCGGGATGTTCGTGTAATTGTAGCCGCCCTGGCCCGCCGGATAATCCGGATACGGCGCGGACTGGGTTCCATCCGTCTGCCGCGAGCCGTCGTTGATGAACCACGCCGAGACCGTCGCGTAAATGGAATTGCCCACACCGGCGGGCGTCGAGGTGTCCGTGGAAAAATTATTCGTGTCGTAGCCCAGCGACGCCATGTGCAGATCAAGGTTGGAAAGTGTGGCCGTCGCGGTCTTGGAAAAATAATATCGCTCCTTCAACATCCGCCACGCCGCGTAGCTGATGGCTTGGCGTCGCGCGGCAGCGATGTTCGTGGAAGAATGTTTCGTGTGATAGATGTAGCCGACCGCGCCGTTGGTGTCGTAAGCCGCCCACGCGTCATACATGCAAACGGAGAGGCTGAAAAGATTGCGCGCCTGTGCGGGCGGATGCGGCGTGTCCACGCGAATGGAGGAAAGGATTTGCTCGTCCCAATCGCGCGCGATGCTGGGCGTGGCCGCCGGAACTTGGGACTGAACTCCTAGACCGCAAATCAGCAGCAGCAAAAACCGGAACATCTTCATCAAGGGTGGAAACCGTAGCGATTCACCGTGGCCAGGTAAAGCCGCATCCCGCCCGTGAAAACACGGATGCCGCGCGTGCGGCTGTCGTTGGGCTAGGCGCTCGTCGCGCCGAAGCTCCGGCGGGCATTGCGCATTTCGAGACGGGGGAAAGTGGTCATGGACGGAGCTTTGGAGTGCGGCGACTTGTCGCCGCTTTTGGGCCTGGCCGACTTGCCGGCCAGGCAGCGCCGCGTGCAGCGGCGCGGACGAATGAGCCGCGGCTTACGCTTAGTGGGCGGGGCTGGAGCCGAATTTGGGCGCGACGGGTAATTGACGGCGACAAGTCGCCTGCGGAAAGCGGTGACAAGTCACCGCACTCCAAAGGCCGAGCGCCATGACTTCGCCGGGCGCGACGGTGAGTTCGCCGCCGCGCAAGGCTTTCGTCGCGCCGAAGCTCCGGCGCACACCGCGCATTTCGAGGCGGGTAGGATTGTTTGTGACGCTCGCCATTTTGCTAATCAGTTAAACAAGAATGAACATCAGGCGTGAGCGGATTGGGGAATCATTTGTTTCAATTCGTCCAATGTGAACGGTCGGTCATCTCTTTTCGCATGGGCAATTCGATGGCAACACGGACAAAGAGGCGCGAGACTCTTGATTGCATCTGCCAGATTGGATTGCGTTCCAACAGACGGGAGCTTGGCTAAAGGACGGATGTGATGAAACTCAACGATGTCGCCTGAAATTAGATTGCTCGGTTTGTACCACCCACAAACTTCGCACCGCAATTTCCCGTCGGGACTCAAATAGTAAAGCCGTGCACGCTTTTTGAGCGCCTCACAGCGTTCTCTCACAGTCACGGAAACTGTAACTAAGCGCCCTTCGTTTACTGCTTGAGTAAAATCTTGAAGCTCGCTCTCTGTTGGCACGTGGTCGTCTTCAACATCCGCAGACCAATCCCAAACGACTGCTTCACGGACTTGGTGCATCCACCACGCTCTATCTCCAGGTGGGCGCTCATTCACTTCGTAATATCCTTCGCCCGGAGAAAAGTTTGCTTGGTCAACAATCAATCCCGTAATCGCCGGACGACCATTTTTATGAAGCCACTGGGCCAATTCACCAAGTCCTTGTTTGCTCAAACTTGCGCCCCATTGAAATCCAATTCGCTTTATGCCCACTTCATCGTGAACTTCTTTGTAGCCTACAAAAGTCTGTTCGTCGTCGGGTGTTATGCGCCCGGCGCGAATACGATTCACTAACAATTGCAAAATTGCTTTCGCATTTGAGGACAACATTTTCAGCCAGAAAGAAGGTTTCTAGGAATTCTACAACCCCACGAGCTTCCTCACCTCCGCATCATTCGCCAGCTTGTCCTTCGTCACGAGCACCGTGCCGGTGTCCACCATGGTCGGGACTTTTTCTTTCTTCACGACTTTGTAGAGCGTTTCGACGGCGAGGTAGCCCATCTTCTCCGGGTTCTGCGCCACCAGCGCGTCAATCTTTCCGGCCTGCACGTCCTCCACGAGTTTCTTCGAGGTGTCGAAGCCGACGAATTTCACGTTCACCTTGATGCCGCCTTTGCGCAGGTCTTCCAGCGCGGACGCGACGCCGATGGTGGAATACAGGTTCGCGGCGAAGATGCCGTCGAGTTCAAGCGCGCCGTTCTTCACGAATTTTTCCAGCGTGTTGGCGGCGGCGGTCTTGCAACCTTCAATCGTGCCGGTGTCGGGATACGGATCGGCGGCGACGGTGAAACCCGCAGCCTTGGCGGTCTCGATGAATCCCGCCGAGCGCGCTTCGGTGCTGCCCGTGCCTTGCACGAATCTCATGCACATGACCTTCGCGCCCTTCTTGTCGCCGACGAGCCGGACGAGTTCCTTGCCGCCGATGACGCCGCCGTTCTTGTTGTCCGTGGCGACGAAGCTGGAGTGCGCATTGCCGTCCACACCGGAATCAAAGATGACGACCGGGATGCCCGCGGCGACGGCGGCTTCAACCTGGCGCTTCATGGCCTTTTGATTCAGCGGCGCGAGGGCGATGCCTTTGACGCCGAGGTTGACCATGTTCTCGATGATCTTGTTCTGCTCGGCGATCTCGGTCTCGGTGACGGTGCCTTCCCACTTGAGCGTGACGCCGAGGTCTTTGGCGGCTTTCTTCGCGCCGTTGGCGACGGTTTCCCAGAATTCACCGCCGGTGCTCTTGGGAATGGCGGCGAGAACGAGTTGATCAGCGGCGAACAGGCTCGCGCTGGCGAGCGTGGCGCAGGCGGTGAGGAGGGGGAGGAATGATTTGGTCTTCATAGTTTGTGATTGGAGTGGAAAGAGGCGGCGTTAATTCATGCGATCTCGTGAATGGTCAGTGCGGCGCATTGTCGGCAAAGCGCGGCGCGGCGGCAAGTCTTGGGAGAGTGGATGTTTGTTCAAGTTGAAACCAACTGCCGATCAAAAATGTGTCAACGCCTGATCGTGTCCAGAGCTTGTTCGTCCTCGGCCACAGCAACTGGCGGTCAGAAAACTGCGATGCGTTCCTAAGTTGCTTTTCGATGCGAGGTCGCTGCGCCCGGGACGGGCGCGCGCCGCCAGTTTCCTTCGCCGAGTTCCGAAGGCGAGTCGGTCGGCGGAGGCAATGTGCTGATGTATTTTTTCCAAAGCTCAAGCTCGACGTAGAGTTCAAAGAAAACCTGCGGACGAATCTCGTAGTAGCCGACCATCAACCAACGCTTGTCAGTCTGCTCGTCGAGTGCGGCGTGGAGATTGGCCGAGACGACGACGACCGGCGCGAGCGCATCGGACGGGAGTTGATCCCACCAACCGACGCGCGAGTAGTCGCGCAGATACCACGGCAACGGCCAGTAACTTTCCGGCGAGATCACCTTCACGGTCATCGCGTGACCGGCGGGATGAATTTTCGCGAGGGCCTCGATGCGCTCGACCAATTCACGCGCGGGCGGCAGCGTCTGGGCGTAGGCGTAGGGATTGCGCCGGTTCGTGGCTTGCGTCACGGATGTGCGCCAAGACTGAGCCGTGAGTTGAATCGCCAACACGCTTAGAACTGAAATCGTGAGCCAGCGGAGTCGGCGCGAGTGGCAGAGTCCCCAAAGAGTTTCCGCGCCGATGCCGGCGAGCAAAACCATTCCGTAAAGAAAACCCAGCAGACACCACGGCGTTTTGTAGGAGATGGCGCTGTAAATCGCCGCGAGCAAAATCGTGTAGAGCGCGAGGAAGTGGTGCAGCGAAGATTTCTTTCCGAACAACGAAACGCCCGCGCCGATCAAGGCGAGCAGGAGTATCAAGCCTTCGCTCCACACGACGTGTTTGCCGGGATGCCAGGCGAGCCGTTCCAGATAAAAATTCCAGGGATGCAAATGCGGCGAGTCGCCGCCGACGCGAACGAGCCAAGGCTGGTAAGTGCGGAAGGAATCTTCGAGTGCCCGCCAGTGCGTGAAGAAGGAACTGAAGAAGGCGAGCCAGACGAGAAGCATCGTGAAAACTGCGAGCGAGATATGCAACCAAGTGGTGGCGGTAAGCAGATTGCCCCTCACCCCGGCCCTCTCCCCGTCGGACGGGGAGAGGGAGGAGTCGCCGAGCGAGCGGCGGCGTTCCCATTGCCACGTGAGTATCGCGGCGATGAACATGGCGGCGAGTTGCAGGACGAAAGTTTCCTTCGTCGCCCACATCAGACCACCGCCCGCGCCGGCAACAACCGCCCAGCGGGCGAGTCGTGTTTGCACGTAGCGCCAGCCCGCGCCGATTGTGAGCGCGGTGAAAAATACGAGCAGCATTTCATGAATGAAGTAGCGGCTGTAAAAAACCATCGCCGGCGAGATGGCGAGAAAGATTGCGGCGCAGAGGATGGCGGTGGAACCCAAACCATCGGCAAACAGAATCAGGAGCAGGATCAACCCGGCACCAAAAGCCACGGGCGTGAGGCGCAGGGTGATGTCGTTCAGTTGCGAGCTGTTTTTGACGCCGGCGAACCAGAGGATGGCGCGCGAAAAATAATGCAGCGCCGGCCCGTGATATTCGTGTGGATCGTAGGCGTATTCGCCGTGATCAATCAGCGCGGCGAGTTTGATGGCGTTGACCGCTTCATCGTTGTGCAGTGGTCGGGCGTCGAGGTGCGGGAGACGCAAAGCCAGCGCGCCGACGATTGCGAGCAGCAACGCCAGTGCGCTGAGTCGGTTCATTTGGCCGGGAGCGCGTAAACTTCAATTTCCTGCCAGCAGTTCAGCGCGCTGAGGCTGCCGCCTTTGGTGTAGCCGCGGACGTAGCGGGCTTTCACGCCCTTGCCGTCAATCACGCGACCGTAGCGCGTCTCGAAATATTCGCGGTCCGTGCCGACACCGAGGCTGGAGGAGTTGTCGGAGTCGTTGTTGAAGATCGTGGTCACGCCGGTTTTGAATTCGGGATCGTCCGAGACTTGCACGATCACGTCGCGCATGACCTGGATGTAACGATGGTCATGCCACAGCGCGATGGCGTGGATCGCGAAGGATTCGCCGAGGTCAATCTGAACCCATTGCGAACCTTTCTTCATCTCGATGCAATCGTAGTCGAAGGCTTCCTTTTTGCCGTCGGTGAGCTGGCTCAACTCGCCGGTGAACGGCTTGACGCTGCTGGTGACGGGTTTGCCGGCGGCGACATTTTTCACGCCGGCGGGCGCGAGGAAATCGGGGCGCGGCTTGTCGGTGTAAGGCTCGATGTTCGGGCCGGTCGGCAGTTCCTCGGGTGTGCCTTTGAGCGTGGGAGCGGGCAGTTGAAGTTTCAGGGCTTCCTTGCCGGCGGGTTCAGCGGCAAATGCGCGAGGTGAACCGGCGGATAAAGTCAGCGCGAAGAGCAGCGGCGAAACGGAGATGAGCTTGTTAGTCATGGCATTTGAATCTGGATTCAATCTATCCGAAGCCCACGAGGCTTCAAAACCATTTTTAGGACGAAGCGGCGGCGGAAGAATTCGAACCGGAGGAAGGTTGTCGTGCGTTCGACTCGCCTTGGCTGACGAGAAAAGGTGTCCGTAATTTTGCGAATAACTGAACCTTGCATTTCCCCGGGGGGTCGGTTGTAGTGAACTCAAGTCCCCGAGTCGTTCAGAAGGGGTTAGGAAGTACCAAACAAATGGCGGGAGACGTTCGAGAGCGATGTAAAACCAGTAACGCCGGCCAGAGTCAAAAACGAGGTAAAGCCAATCCACTACAGCCATTGATAGCGGGCGGTTTTTTCCTTGTGGCATCCTCGTTGTCGGCCGCCGTCGCGCCCGGGCCGGACGCGTCTGGCTACACCGTGCTGCCCACAACGAATTTCGCTTTTTCCCAAATCGCCTTCACAACCAACCAGCATGTTTTGTGGCAAGGCACCGATGACCAGGCATTCACCGTGACGAACATTGGGTTCGCCTTCCCTTTCTACGGAACGAACTACACCAATGTTTCTTTCAACGTGAATGGATTGATGACGTTCGGGTCGCCGAGCATGGACCCGACCAACGTCAATTTGACCACCACTTCGCCGACCAACAACCAGCCGTGCATCGCCGTTTTGTGGGATGACTGGTACTCGCCACTGTTTGGCGCGGATGGCGTCTATTACAAGACCACCGGCACAGCGGGCAGCCGGCAGTTCATCGTGCAATGGAACAAGGTTATTCCAGTCTATGGGCCGGGCAGTGACTTCGTGATCTTCGAGGTCCGGTTTTTTGAAGGCAGCGGAAACATCCTCTGCTCCTATCTGGACACGGTGGTTTCCGATGATGCCACCAATCCGCCGATCGCCACGCTCGGCATCAGCGCGACCGTGGGCATCCGCGACACCAGCGGCCAGAGCAACGGGCGCAACCTGCAATGGTCCTTCAATCAAGGCATCGTCACCAACGGACTAAACCTCCTGTTCGTGCCCACGAACCATGTGCCGGTGGCAAACGCGGATGCCGTGACGCTGGCGGAGGATTCCACGGCGACGCTCAATCTGCTGGCGAATGACACCGACGCGGACGGCGACGTTTTGAAATGGACCGGCTTCACTCAGGCCACCAACGGCATCGTCACCTCCAACGCCAATGGCACGGTCACCTACACGCCTGCGACGAATTATTTTGGCGCGGACAATTTCACTTACAGCATCGCTGATGGCCGCGGCGGCAGCGCGACGGGTTTGGTGAGCATCATCGTTAGTCCAGTGAACGACGTGCCGACGTTGAACAGCCTGACCAACTGGGCGTTGCTGGAGGACGCCGGAACACAAATCGTTTATCTGACCGGCATCAGCACTGGCGCGTCGAATGAAACCGACACGCTCACCGTGACCGTGAGTTCCAGCGATCCGGCGATTATTCCCGCGCCGACGATCACTTACTCCAGCCCGGATGCGACGGGCACGCTGAGTTTCGCCTCGGCGACCAACGCCTTTGGCACGGTCACCATCACCGTGACGGTCAATGATGGACAGGCGTCCAACAATGTGGTCAGTCGCTCGTTCACCGTGACCATCACGCCGATGAACGATCCGCCGATTGCATACGATGATTCCGCCGCGACACTCGAAAACACTCCCGTCACCATCAGCCCACTGCTGAACGACTTCGATGTGGAAGGCGATGCCCTCACGCTCCTCGGCGCCGACACGACTCACGGCACTGTTTCCATCCTCGATGAGACCAATCTGCTCTTTACTCCGAGCAGCAACTTCTTCGGCTACGCCACCATCACTTACACCAACAGCGACGGTCACGGCGGCACCGCCTCCGCCCTCGTCTCGGTTCTCGTCAACGATCCGCCCATGCTTTCGCACATTACCGATCAAACGAACGATGAAGACGTGGTCATCGGCCCGCTCCCGTTCATCATGGCCGACCGCGAAACACCCGCGACCAATCTCCTGCTCGTGATCACTTCGACCAACACGCTGTTGCTGCCGACAAACCAAATCGTCCTCGCCGGATCTGACACCAATCGCACACTCACACTCACGCCGACGACGAATCTCTCCGGCACCACCCACGTAACGCTCACACTCACCGATGAATTCGGCGCCACCGCCAGCGACTCCTTCCTCGTGACCGTTCTTCCCGTCAATGATGCGCCGTTTGCGAACGACCAGACGGTCACCACGCCCGAGGACTCGGCGACCAATCTCCTGCTCGCGGCGACGGACGTGGATAGCACGAACTTCATCTTCGCCATTCTGACTGCGCCGACGAATGGCGTGATTTCCGGCTTCGACACGAACTCCGGCGCGTTCACTTACACGCCG
>SCTL01000862.1 GCA_004297495.1 Verrucomicrobiota bacterium | reverse complement strand
TGCAAGTTGTGGCCGTCGGGCACAGCCATCACGTTCCAGCCGAGCGCGCGTTTGCCCTCGAAGGACGGGCCCATGCTGAACGCATCTTTCCCGATGCGACCGGAAAGTTTCGTGTCGTTGTCCGAGATGACGAGCACGAAGGGATTCATGCGGCCTTTCACCGCGAGACCGGGAATCGCCGCGAACGCTTCCTTGGCTTCGCCTTCCATGCTTGCGCCGTCGGAAACGGTGATGATCGTGACGCGGTCGTTGCCGGCAATCTTGTCGGCCATCGCCAGACCTTGCGCCTGCGGCAGCGATGAGCCAAGCGGGCCGTTGCTCAACAGCACGCCTTCGGGATTGAGATGCGATTCGCCGTGGCCGGTCAGTTTGCTCGCGATGCTGCGGAAGCCTTTCAAGTCCTCGAACGTCATGCCGTCGAAACCGTAGAGCGCGCGCAAGGCGTAGATGCCGTTCTCGGTGTGGCCGGCGTCGTTGGCGAAGTTGAACGCCTCGTGCCACTCGCGTCCGTTCGCGACGAACATCAGGCCGTGAATCGCGGCCATGATTTCGGCGAAGCCCGCCGGGCCGCCCCAGTGACACGCCGCGCCGCCGTTGACGGCGTGGACGTTCATGAGCGCGACGAGCGCGCGACTGGCGCGCGGATCGGCGAGCGTGATTTCCGCGCCGGCGGAATTCTTCACGGCGACGGCATACTTCGGCGCGGTGCGCGGCGTGGGCGCGAGTTTGGATTTGAGTTTGAGCGGCGCCAGCGGCGGCGCGGCGATGGGTTTCACAACGGAGGTATCAGCAGCCATAAGAGTTTGATTTCGTTTCCAAAAAATGAACGGGGATTTTAGCCGTCGCGCGCGGAAAGTGAATCACGAATTTGTGCACGCAGGGCAAGCGATTCGGCATTGATCACTCCGGCGCGGTGGAGAGTCTTGATTTGTGGAGCGCGGCATTCATGCCGCTTCACCGCCCATTGCGAATTGTGTGTTGAAGCGGGCTCAAGCCCGCGTTCCGAAAGCAAATTAAGACACTACCCGGCGCGCCACAGCGTTGCCAAAAGCCCGGCGACGTGACTACGATACGCCTCCATGAAACGAATCGTCGCCCTGTTGCTGCTCGCGCTGGCTGTGCTTGCCCGACCGGCGGCGGCGCAATCCACCGACGATCAATACCTGCGCATCTACAATATGATCCAGGCGGGAGATTCGCTCGCCAACGCGGGCCAGCCGGCGCAGGCACTCGCGCGGTATCAGGAAGCGCAGACGGCGCTCCAGAAATTGCAGAAGGCAGCGCCGGACTACAGCCCGCGCGTGGTGACGTTTCGGCTGAACTATCTGACGGAAAAAATCGCGGTCCTCAGTTCGGGCAAACCCGTGACGCCCACGCCGATCATTCGCGCGCCGGAAACGAAGCCAACTTCTCAGCGACCGGCAACCACACCCGCGCCCGCTCTGTCGGCGGCGGATCAACAACTCGCCGAGTTGCGCGAGCAGGTGCGCGGGTTGCAGTCGGACAATTCGACGTTGCAGGCGAAGTTGCGCGAGGCGCTCGCCACGCAGCCCGCGACGGTTGACCCGCGCGAACTCGCCAAGGCCGATCAGAAAGTGCAGTCGCTGACGAAGGAAAACGAATTACTCAAAGCCACGCTCGCGCAGGAACAGGCGAAGCCGTCCACCGCCGGCAACGCGAAGGCGCTGGAGGAAACAAAGGCGGCGCTGGCGGACTCGAATCGCAAACTCGCCGAGCAGATAGAACTCGCGAAGAATCTTTCCAAGGGCAAAGCTTCCTTGCAGGAGCGCATGGACGCAGTGCTCGCGGAAAACAAGGCGCTGCAAACCAAGTTATCTACGCCTGGCACGACGACCGACAAATCCGCTGAAGTGGTCGCCACGGAAAAATCACTCGATGACGCCAATCGCAAACTTGCTGCACAAGCCGAGGCCAACAAAAAACTTTCCAGCGACAAAGAGGCATTGCAGACGCGGATCAACCAGTTGCTCACCAGCGCCGAAGCTGCCGAGGCTCTGCGCGCCGAGAATGCGTTGCTGAAAAAACAACTGGCCTCGCGCCCGGGCGGTGAAGCCGGTCAGAAACTGGCCGAGGCCCAGACGCGCATTGCTGCGTTGCAGTCGGACGCGGAAATTTTGCGGCTTGAAAAGATTGCGTTGCAGAATCGCATTCGCGGCATGACCAACGCCGCCGGTCGCGCGGTGGTGCAGATCGTCACCAATGAGGTCGTTCGCACGGTGACGAACGAGGTCGTCAAGGTGGTCACGGACAAAACGCCGCAAGTCGTGACCAACAACATCGTGCGCGTGGTCACGAACAATGTGGTTCAAATCGTGACGAACGAAGTCGTCAAAGTCGTCACCAACACCGTGACGGTCGCCAGCCGCGCGACGGATGAAGAGCGCATCAAAAAGCTGGAGAGCGAGCGGGACGATTTGCGCAGGCAGTTGACCGCCGCCAACGCCGCGGTGGCCAAGCGTGGCGGCAACGCGCTCGCCGTGAAGGTGGACGAATTGAACAACCAGATCACGGCGCTGCGTGCGCGCATCGAAATGTTTGAGGCCCGGGCCGTGCCGTATTTGGCGGAGGAACTGGAGTTGATGAAAACGCCCGAGGCCAGACTGGCCGCGCGCGATCCGAACGCCGGAAAAAAATCAGCGAAGGAACTGCCCGCCGGCACGGTGGCGCTCGCCGCCGAGGCGCAGCGCGCGTTCGCGAACCGCGAGTTTGACCGCGCCGAGGAAAAGTATCTCCAGATTCTCCGGCAGGACGAAAAAAATTCCTACACGCTGGCGAATCTCGCCGCGATCCAGTTGGAGGAAGGTAAACTTCCCGAGGCGGAGAAGAGCGTCGTCAAGGCGCTGGCCACCGCGCCCGAGGATGCCTATGCGCTTTCGATTCTCGGTTTTCTGCGTTTCCGGCAGGAGAAATACGATGACGCGCTCGACGCGTTGAGCAAGGCGGCGCGGCTCGATCCGCAAAACGCGGAGATCCAAAATTATCTCGGCGTGACGCTGAGCCACAAGGGACTGCGCGGCCCGGCGGAG
>SCTL01000861.1 GCA_004297495.1 Verrucomicrobiota bacterium | reverse complement strand
CCCGGCAAACATCGCAACGGCTCGGGCAGCAACGCTTCGCCCACCACTGATGGCGAAAGTGTTTTCGTTTATTTCAAGAGCGGGAATTTCGCGGCGCTCGGACTCGACGGGAAAATTCGCTGGCAGACAAATCTGGTTGAAGCTTTTGGACGCGACACGCTGTTCTGGGATCACGGCACGTCGCCCGTGCTCACGGAAAAATTCGTGGTGATGTCGCGAATGCATCACGGCGAATCCTGGCTCGCGGCGTTCGATAAAATCACCGGTGCATTGAAATGGAAAACTGCCCGCAACTATGAGACGCCGATGGAAAACGATCACGGCTACAGCACGCCACTCGTCATTCGTTACGAGAACAAGCAAGCCCTGCTCACGTGGGGCGGCGAGCACGTAACGATTCACGATGCAAGCGACGGCAAGTTGCTTTGGTCCTGCGGCGGTTTCAATCCGGGCGGCGGCAAGAATTGGCCCGCCGTCGCGTCGCCTGTCGTGATCGGTGATGTCGCGGTCGTAGCGTTCGGTCGAAGTGACCGCGGCAGTCCCCTGCTCTACGGCGTGAAACTCGGCAACAGCAAAGAGCCGGCTTCGACAAATCACCTTTGGATGCGGACAGACACCGGAATTTTTGTCCCGACTCCAGCAGTTTGGAAAAAACATATTTACCTACTCCGTGATCGCGGTGAAGTGGAATGTCTCGACCCGCTCACCGGCAAAACGATCTGGAGCGACGCGTTCCCGAAATCCAGCGCGAACTACTACGGCTCACCACTCATGGCTAACGGAAAACTCTACGCGGCGCGCGAGGACGGCGCAGTGTTTGTGGCCAACGTGGCGGAGAAATTTGAACTCTTGTCCGAGAACCAAATGAACGAACGAATCATCGCCTCGCCCGTGCCGACGGGCCAGCGTTTGCTGATTCGCGGCGAGCAGAATCTATTTTGCGTCGGCAAAGATTAGTTGCTGGTGGCATTTGCGAGCTTGCAATCAGACCGGGCTTGACGGACAACATTCACGTGAAGCGCGCCCCGGACCTTGATGCAAGTCATCGGTCGTCGCGCGATCAAGTTTTGGAAACCTTCAACGAATCAAACTAGAACAAACCACATGAAAACAACACGCGTTGATACCTGGGCCGCCGCGATCCTGGATCGTTCGGGAGCGCTGGCGACAAAACTCAAAGCGCTCGCGGATGGCGGCGCGGATTTGGAACTGGTCATCGCCCGGCGGTTGGGCGATCCGAGCGGCAAGGGCGTGGTGTTCGTCACGCCGCTGAAAGGCGCAAAGCAAATCGGCGCGGCGGGCGCGGCGGGTTTTACCAAGAGCACCAGCCTGCACACCTTGCGCGTGGAAGGCACGGACAAGCCCGGACTGGCCGGTCGCGTGGCGGCGGCGCTGGCGAACGGCGGGCTGAACCTGCGTGGGTTTACGGCCGCGGCAATTGGAAAGAAATTCATTTGCCACGTGGCGGTGGACACCGAAACGCAAGCCGTCAAGGCGGCGCGGCTCTTACGGGAACTTTAGCCCGCCAGAATGGTTTGCAGCTTTGCGAGGAAGGCGCGCTCGCCTTCCTTGCTCTTGAGGCGGGCGTCGTCCGGGCGGCGATGATCACGGCCGCCGCCATGCAACTCCTCGACGCGTTCGTTGAAGAATGGTTTTGCGCCCGTAGCTTCGTTGACCTCCTGCCGCAGCACTTGCAGCCAGTGCGGAATCTGCGCGAGCAATTCCGCCCGGTTCGCGGGCTGATAAGTTTCCACCAGCTTCACGAGTGCCACGGCATCGCAGACGCGCAGTGACGAATCGTTCCGCAGGGACAAAAAAAACGTCGCCAGAATTTCTCCACGCGCAGGCGATGCCCAAACGGCGCGGCGTGCGACCGCCTGCAACAACGCGCGATCCTGATCCGTTGGCAGACTGGCGAGCAAGCTCTGGATCGGCGGCGTGATGGTGCCGTCGAGTCGCAACCGGTGGACGTAACGCTCGATCGTGACTTCGCGGAGTTGAACCGAATGGGTCTGTTGGTTCTCGGTGGTCAACCGGGCGCGAGTGGGACGAGCAAGTAACTGTTGAATCAACGCCGGCCACTCCGTCGCGGGCACTGCGCGGTCAGCCAACAAGTTTGCGAACACGGATTGATCATGGAGCGTGGGCGTGAAGATCGGCGCGAGAATCAAGTCCACCTCAAAATCTTCCAGACGGGAAAGTTCCTGTTCGAGAAACGCGCCGATGGCATCGCGCGCGACGTCATGCGTCTCTATGAGATGATTTCGCACTTGAGGCGTGACCGGACGCGGGCGTTCCAGTTCCGCAGCAAGGGTGTCCAGCAAAGTCGGCATGGGCGAACTATCTCCCGCGCCTTGCGGCGGGCCAAGAACGAAGTGCGTGGGCGTGGAATTCTGGCGGGCTCTACTTGGCGTTCGGCTGATCTCCGGGAGTCTTGCCGTACGCGCGCTCTACTTTGGCGACGCGGAGTTGGTAATCGGAGTACCACAGCTTCTTGCCCGCAGTTTGTGCGGCTTGATGTTCAAGATGCGCTTTCCACGCCGAGATTGCTTCCTCGCTCGACCAGTAGGAAACGGTGATGCCAAAACCGTCTGCGCCACGAACAGTTTCCACGCCGAGGAAGCCGGGTTGTTGCGCGGCCAGTTCCACCATGCGCTCAGCCATGCGATCGTATTCAGCTGCGCCGCCGGCGGAACGTTGCGAGCTGAAAATGACGGCGTAGTAAGATGGCGGCGGCGTGCGGGCAAAAGGTGAGTTTGACGGAGTCATGTGTTTGATGTGGCGGAGTCGGTGGACTTAAGCAACACCGAAAATCATCCGCTGGGTCTGCTTGATGAAGCAGTCATTGGTCTTCTGCGCGACTTTTTCACAGCACCAGTTTTCACCGCGAAAAAGCGGTGAATAATTTTTTGGGGCGAGTGGCGTAGAGCCTTGATTTCATTGGTCGGTTTGAGTTGCTCGCAGTTTGTTAACAGCGGGATTTCAGTGGACAAGTTGTGCATAAGAATTTGTTGGCAGAATGGGAAAGCAGGATAAGATGTCGCCAGTTCATTGAAAGAACTGAGACGGAAGGTGTCGGAAATAAAAAGCTGGCGCAGGAAGTCTCAAGGATAATCCCAGGCGACTGGGGAAAGGCTGAGTCAGGCTGGTTGACGCGGCTCCTCTAAAGCCGGATCGCAAGGTCCGGGGGCGGAGGCAGAATTCACCAGTTCCTCTGGCGGGGTTCGCGCTCCGTCAGTAAACGCGAAAAAGGAACTTGGCGGTAAGGAGCGATTAGAAACCGCTTCGAATCGAGTCAAGTAGCTCAGGCAGGTTTCGAGCTTGAGTGAATCGCAGTTACCCAGAGGGTATCCGGTTGCGACTGTGCATCAGCACGGGGCGCACGACTCCGGCGGAATCAATCAACCGTTTGAATCCGCCCAAAGAAAACCACCGAAAGGTGAACAAGAGGAGCGGGCGAACCGGGAAGAACACGAAGGCTAGGCAGGCCGCGTGAAAAACTTCCGAGTGCCGGCGGCGTTAAAAACGACACCGCTGGCCTGTGAGCGAAAGGCAACCTGAGAGTTAAGAGGCGAGACCCGTGGTGCTGGCAAACGCGCTGTCAAAAGCAGTGGCTGACCAGAACCAGACGGTCAAGACGCGGAAGTAATCGCAGACATGTCTTGACCTGGTTTGCAGGCCGGTGGCGCAACCATCAGCCGAAGCAAGCTGAAAAGCCTCACTCGAAATTCAGCGTCGCAAGACGTTGGACGGCCCTGCTACGAGGCCGACAACTCCGCTTGCCGTGGAGAATGGCGTCGGGAAGCCGGCAGCCGCTGAAAGGCGTGCGCCCAATGTCGGCACGGGAAAGAGAGCATGGCGAACTCCCATCCCCCGATTTGTCCCTGTTTGACCGAAAGGTTGAGCAGGGACTTTTCGTTTTTACGTGGCCAGATTGGTGCGTTGCAGGGGCCGGTTGACCACTGAGCTGAAAAGGAGGCAAAGCGTTACCATAAAAAGGGTAAACTCTTCATTCGATAGCTGGAGTTGGAGGTGGTTTATTGAGCGCGGATAAATCAGTCGTTAACGACTGTTCGCAGGCTCGAGCCAGGGTGGCAGGCTTCCAAAAAGAATTATGAAAAATCCAGTGGTCCAAGGAATCGAAGTAAACCCGAAGATGGTCGGCGCACTGTTCACGGATCGAATCGGGGACTACCTGAACGTGTTCTGCCTCTACCTCAATGGGGACATGATCCAATTCAGTCTGCCGTTGGAAGGCAACCTCGACGGCGTGGATCACCTGTTCAAACAACTCGACATGTTTGAAAAATGCAACAGCGCCATCGTCGGTCAGGCCGTGCGCGGCCGGATTTATGTGCAGGAGAAAGAAATCAACTGGATGTACACGCTGCTGGCGACAACGGGAAGCCTCTGCCCGCCGCTTGATGCAAGCATCCACACGCTGCCATGGAAGCGGGTGTGGTTTGGCGGCGGCACGGAAATCCTGAGATTGGACCGCTGGCGCGGCAAGGAATATTGCTATGCCGTGCGGGGCCGGATAGGCGAGGGCGAATTGTCCAACACCTTGCGGGAATCGAAGGCGTTGGTGCATCCGCTGGTGGCCGAACGAAAGCAGGCGCGGCTGCCGCTGATCGCCGCCGCCACTGCCGCAGCCTTGGTGTTCGCGCTCTTGCTGTGGTTTGGGTACAGGCAGTTTAGTCATCGGAATCTCGGACGGCCCCTAGTGGTCGCGGCGCGTCCGTTGGTCGTGTCACAAAAGCCGGTGGCAACTCCTGTTGTGTTAAATTACGTGGTCATGGCGGAGCACGAAATGCGGGGGCCGTTTCCGTTGGAGAAAATTCTGGAACTTGCAAAATCCGACGAGTTACCCGCCGATGCGATGGTGCGCTCGGAAGGCAGCGCCGACTGGGAAAATGTTACGGAGTTTGTGACGAAAATGGAAAAGGCTGGTCAATGAGAGATTCAATCACCGCCAAAATCACCCTCGGCAGTTTCCTTGCCTTGATTGCGATCACGGCCTCGCTTGTCGCCGGCGAAAAACCCGCGTCAGGCAAGCCGCCGTCGCCCGCTTCCATGCCGTTGCCTGGAGCGGAGTCGCTGCAGGACGGCGATGCGTTGATGCTCGCCGACCGGGCCTCGGACGCATTGCGCGAATACGAGAACGCGGCCCTGCACGGCAATGCCGAGGCGGGGGGTCGTTTGGGGAATTTGTTGTTGTTCGGCTGCAAATCCTTCAAGACCACTCAAGGCGTGACCGCCAATCCTGCGGAAGGAGTCCGTTGGACCTTCGTGGCCGCCACGAATCGAGTGGCGTCCGCCTGCGAGAATCTGGGCAAGGCCTACGAACTCGGCATCGGAGTGAAGACCAACCTGGTTGAAGCCTACGCCTGGATGCGGCTCGCGCGTTCATTCAAGCCGGACTTGAAATTGACTCACCTGGACCAGTTGGCGGTGCGACTGGACTCGGCGCAAGTGCGGCAGGCGCAGGAATTGGCGGAAACTTACCGTCGCGGCAACTGGCCGACTTGTCCCGTGAAACGGCTCGTCAACGGCGATTCACGACTGACTCTCAACGGTGTCACGATGGGCGGACGGACTCCCCTGGCGGTGATCAATCGGCAGACCTTTGCGCTGGGGGAATCGGGCATGGTGCGATTGCGCGACGGCAGTCTAAGGATTCTCTGCGCGGAAATCGGCGGTAACTCCGTAACGGTGGAGGTTGAGGGAGAAGCCGAGGCGCATTTGCTTCTCATGCAGTAACTTTTCCAGCGCTGACATCGCACCGACTTCAGTCGAGGGACTGAACAAATTGCTTGCCCTCGGCGTTCCCTTCGTTGAAAAATCCCGTCCGCTGCAAAGATAATCCAAATCATTACAAACCTATGGGACGCATTTACAAAGACATCGTTGAAACCGTTGGGCGCACGCCGCTCGTCCGCCTGAACAAGATTCCCGCCAGCCTCGGCGTGGACCCGAGCACCAGCGTTTTGCTGAAGTGCGAATTCTTCAATCCGCTTGGCAGCGTCAAGGACCGCATCGGCATGTCCATGATCGAAGACGCTGAGAAGCGCGGCATCCTCAAGAAGGACACCGTCATCATCGAACCCACCAGCGGTAACACCGGCATCGCGCTGGCGTTCGTGGCGGCGGCGAAAGGTTATCAACTCATTCTCACCATGCCGGAAACGATGTCGCTCGAACGGCGCACGTTGCTCGCCATGCTCGGCGCGCGGCTCGTGCTCACGCCCGGCACCGAAGGCATGAAAGGCGCCATTGCCAAAGCCGAGCAACTCGCGAAGGAAACGCCCAACGCCTGGATTCCACAACAGTTTGAGAATCCCTCGAACCCGGAAATTCACAAGAAGACCACCGCCGTTGAACTGTGGGAAGACACGGATGGCAAGATTGATATTCTCGTTGCCGCCGTCGGCACGGGCGGAACGATCACCGGCTGCTACGAAGTCATTCATCCGAAGAAAGCTTCCTTCAAAGCCATCGCGGTCGAGCCGAAAGATTCCCCGGTGATTTCGCAGACGCTGGCTGGCCAGCCGGTCAAACCCGGCCCGCACAAAATTCAAGGCACGGGCGCGGGCTTCGTCCCGAAGAATCTTCACCTCAAGGATTCCTCTGGCAAAGATCAAATCACCGAGTGCGTCCAAGTCTCCAACGACGACGCCTTCGCGATGGCCCGCCGCCTGGCGAAGGAGGAAGGCATCCTCGTCGGCATCTCCACCGGCGCGAACGTCATTGCCGCCATCGAAGTGGCCAAGCGCCCCGAGAACAAGGGCAAGATGATCGTCACCGTCGCCTGCTCGACCGGCGAACGCTATTTGAGCACCGCGCTGGCCGCCGAGGCGCGGGCAGCCGTCGGTGGTTGAGACCGACTGATTCCAACCCGGCCTTCCGTGTTCGCTCACGGAAGGCCGGTTTGCTTTGGTGGTTTGAAAAAAGAAGTTGCGCCCAAGTCGGCTTTACCCTATTCATTAACTCGTCGAAGGTTTCATAGCTGCGCCAAATGTCGTTTAGGGAGCGTGGCAAACTTCCCACAGTTCAAAGTTCCTGGATTTTCTGGGCTGATTCAAACCTTCACAGACATCACTGATATGAGCAAAGAAGCAAACGGCAACAACAACGCCGCCACCGAACCCGGGGCGGGATTCTTGGAGATTTCCGAGAAAGGTTTTGGATTCCTCCGCACGGCGACGAATCACTACCACCCCAAGCCCACCGACATTTTCGTCACGCCCGACACCATCAAGCGCAGCTTCCTCCGCGAGGGCGCCTTCGTGGAAGGCCCGACGCAGCCGCCGCATCGCGGCACCAGCCCGCAGCTCAAAAGTGTGCAGCGCGTCAACAACATGGCGTTTGACGAATACACCAAGTCCGTGCGGTTCGAGAATCTCACCAGCATTGATCCGGTGGAAAAATTCCGCCTCGAAACGACGCCCGACCTTATCGAGACCCGCGTCATTGACATGGTCACGCCCCTCGGCAAAGGCACGCGCGGCCTCATCGTCGCCCCGCCGCGCACGGGCAAGACCACCATCCTCAAACAAATCTGCAATGCCATCACCACGAATCATCCCGAGGTTCACGCCATGGTGCTGCTCATTGACGAACGCCCCGAGGAAGTCACCGACTTCCAACGCTCGGTCAAAGCTGAAGTCGTTGCGTCTTCAAACGATCAAGACCTCGAGACCCATGTCCGTCTCTCGCGCTTCATGATCGAACGTTGCCGGCGCATGGTGGAAGCGGGCAAGGATGTTTTCGTCCTCATGGATTCGCTCACGCGCATCGCCCGCGCCTACAACAGCGTTCACGGCGGCAGCGGACGCACGATGACCGGCGGTGTGGACGCCCGCGCGCTGGAAATCCCGCGCAAGATGTTCGCCTCCGCCCGCAAAATCGAGCACGGCGGTTCGCTCACCATTCTTGCCACCGCGCTCGTGGACACCGGTTCGCGCATGGATGAACTGATTTTCCAGGAGTTCAAAGGCACGGGTAACATGGAGTTGATCCTCGACCGCAAACTTTCGGATCGGCGATTGTATCCCGCGATTGACATTCCGAAGAGCGGCACGCGCAAGGAGGAAAAACTTTTCGCGCAAAAGAACATCGAAGCGGTGCGCAAACTGCGCCGCATGATGGTGGACCTGAACCCCGTCGAAGCGATGGAAACACTCACCGCCGCACTCAAGAAGCACAAGACCAACGACGAGTTGCTCGCCAAGCTCGACAAAGGCACCTGAGTCGCGCCCCGGACCGATCACGCTAGCCGCATTGAGATTGAAGGCGCGCATTTTCATTTTCAGTCTCCTGTGGTTGATCGGCCTGATCTTCGGCGCGACTTCGTGCGCCACGAATCCCACCACCGCTGCCGCCCTGCCCCGCTTTCACGGTGGCAGTGACGCGGACGTTGTGTTGCGGTTCAGTTCGTGGAACTCCATTTTCATCACGCAGCCCGACACTCGACGCGACGGCTTTCTGCCGCTCTACAATCGCGAGCAAGTCGCCGTCGCGCTGGGCGAGCTGTCCGCTCCACGCAATCTTGCCGTCGTCCTGCTCAGCGAATTTTACTCGAATGCGCAGGCGGTTGAACTCGCGCAAGACTGGCGTCCCCTGCTCTTTGACCGCGGATTCAAACGCTTTGTGCTCCTGCGCGGCAGCACTTTGAACATTGATGGATTGCCCGTGCTCTACGATTCCGCTACGACTGCTGCCGATGACACGACCGCCCAAGCCCTCGCGCTCGCCGCTCTCGCGCCCGCCGCTCGAACGGATGCTCCGCATCCATCAAGCGCTGCAAGCCGGTGATTTCCCCAACGCCGGCCAGCTCGCCCGCGAACTCGAAGTCGCCAACAAGACCATCCATCGCGATCTCGGATTCATGCGCGACCGGCTGGACCTGCCCATCGAATACGACGGTACGCGTTTCGGCTATCATTACACCGGCGAGGTCAATGCCTTTCCCACACTGCACATCACCGAAGGCGAACTCGTCGCGCTTGTTGTCGCGGAAAAAGCCCTCCAGCAATATCGCGGCACGACTTTCGAGAAACCGCTCCTCAGCGCAATTCGAAAAATGGAGCAGTCCTTACCCGACACGATTTCGGTCAGCCTCGCTGACATTGACCGGACGATTTCCTTTCGCACCCGCGCCGAACCGATCCTCGACCTGAATATTTTCGACGCCCTCGCCAAAGCCGTCGCGAACCGCCGTCAGCTCGAACTCCTCTATCGCAAGCCCGGCCAGAAGGAATCCGAGGCCCGCCGGGTTGATCCCTACCACCTCGCGAACATCAACGGCGAGTGGTATCTCTTCGCCTTCGATCACGCGCGCAAAGACCTCCGCACTTTCGTCCCCGCGCGAATGCAGGGCGTGAAACAAACGGGAAAAACCTTTCCGCGCCCGCAAGGCTTCTCGCTGGAGAAGCGTTTGCGCGACAGCTTTGGAGTCCACTCCGGCGAAGGCGAATACCACGTGGTGCTCCGTTTCAACGCGCGCGTCGCCGATTACATCCGCGAAAAAAAATGGCATGAGTCCCAGCAATTGCGCGAACTGAAAAACGGCGAAGTGGAACTGCGCTTTCAGCTCTCGAGCCTGCGCGAGATCGAACGCTGGGTGCTGGGCTGGGGCGGAGATGCGGTGGTGATCAAACCCAAAGAGTTGGACGCCGCAATTCGTAATGCCGCGCGAAAGATTCTCAACACTTGATCAAACGATCCGCGGCTATTCCAGGCTCAGGACCCGGTAAAACTTCTGGACCTGGCCGGCAGGCATATCAATTGGCACGCACATTTCCAATCCGGTGCCGTGCAAATTTACGCCGATGTTCATCCAGGGACTCGTGTTCAGGTTCATTGGCTTGGAAGATTTTGGTCGAAGCGCGATCGGTGATTCTTACTTTGCTTCGACCGCCGGTTTCGCTGACTCCGGCGAAGGCGAATAAATAATCCGCGTGGGCTGCGTCGGAGCGTAGGCGTTGCGTTGCGGAATCTCGGCGCGATTGAACGGCTTGTAATCCTTGATCGCTCCCACGCGCGCGAGGCGCAGCGATTTCCGGATGATGCCTTTGCCGCCGTTCGAATCGCTGAATTTGCCCTGACCATAGCCCACGCCCTTGCTGCCGGAGAGGTTCGAAGAAAAGTATTTCAACCCGATGATCTGGTTCTGCGCGTCGCGTTGCCACTCGATGAAAATGCAGGAGTGTCCGCCCGGCGCGGTCGTGTCGTAGCTGAGAAAATCTCCGGGGCGCACTTTCTCCAGATCGTCCACGCTAAGGCCGTAGCCGAGGCCGTAGGATTCGATGGCGCGCCGCTCGCAATCGCCCTTGCCCTCGATATACCAAAACTGAAGCGCGTTGAAGAGGTCGCCGAAGGTCATGCCGTTGAAATCGTCGGGGTCGAGACCTTTCTGGATGTTGCGCAGTTTCATCGCGCGGAGGAAAACCTCGAAGGTGAACCCGCAGCAATAGCTGCATCGCGAGCCATCCGGATACGCTTTGGCCACGACCATGCCGCGATACCACATGTCCTGCGTGACGCCGTTGTAGATGTCGTACTCGCGCGGCTCCCAACCGCAGTGATACGGCAACGAGCCGTCGAGCGGATAGCCGGAGATGACTTTCAGCACGTAAGGATTAAGCGCGCCTTCCTCGTCATCGGCGACCATTTCCTCGCGCGCGTAAGCCTTGGCGAGCGCCTTGTCCACAGGCGAGAACCCGCGTTCGTCCACGGGATACGGGCGCGGCGTGTAGCTGAAACGGCGGGGGATGCTCGCGGGCTTGTTCGTCGGAGCAGCGACGGTCGGCGCGGGCTGTGCAACGAAGGGCGCGGCTCGTTGCACGACAGATTGCGCCTCAGATTTGGCGCAGCAAGGAGAACTGGTTTTGCAGCCGGCGAAAATCAAAGACGCCGTAATTGCCAACGCAGGCACATACAACGACGACTCAAAGCGAGAACTCAACTGGTTCGAGGACTTCATGCCTTGATGCTAACAATCCGGCTGGAGGTTTCAATGCAATCGTGATCACGGGACGCCGGCCCGACATGACTGGAGCGCGGCTGTGTCGAAGACCAGCCGCAGCAATTCCGTAATGGAGCGAGACATGAATCAGGCGTGTAATAAACTCGACGCGCTGCGGCTGGTCTTCGACACAGCCGCGCCCCCACAAAGAAAGATAATTTGGACGAGATTTTCCGCTTTGAACCACGCGCTCCGCACCTAGACTGCGCGCGTGACGGTTTTGGAAATCATCCAGCGCAGCACCGAGTTTCTTGAAAAGAAAGGCGTCGAGTCCGCGCGCTTGCAAAGCGAGTTGCTCCTCGCGCACGTGCTCAAGCTGCCGCGCATGAAGTTGTATCTGAATTTTGAGAAGCAACTTTCTGTCGCCGAAACCGACGCGATGCGCGAACTGGTCAAACGCCGCGCCACGCGCGAACCGCTGCAACACATCACCGGCTCGACTTCGTTCTGCGGATTTGAAATCACCGTGAATCGCCACGTGCTCGTGCCGCGCCCGGAAACGGAACTGCTGGCGGAAGCAGGTTGGAAGTTTTTGAGGGAACATCGAACATCCAACATCGAACATCCAACATCGAATGAAACACTCCCTCACCCGGCGTCCGGCCACCCTCTCCCCATCGGATGGGGAGAGGGACGGGGTGAGGGACACGCTCCCAGCGCCCTCGACTTCGGCACCGGCAGCGGGTGCATCGCCATCGCCCTCGCGGCAAAATGTCCGGCGGCGCGAATCACAGCGCTGGATGTTTCCGCTGATGCGTTGAGTATCGCGCAGGCGAACGCGACGAAGAACGGTGTGGTCGAGCGGATCCAGTTCTGTTGCGGCGATGGTTTCGCGGCGCTGCCAGCGGGCGCGCAGTTTGACCTCATCGCGAGCAACCCGCCCTACATTCCCAGCGCTGAGATCGCGACCTTGCAGCCGGAAGTCCGCGACTTCGATCCGCGCGGCGCGCTGGATGGCGGGTCTGACGGATTAGGTTTCTATCGAAGATTAGCAGTCGAGGCTGCGCCTTACTTAAAACCGCACGGCAAAATCATGCTGGAGTTCGGCGATGGCCAGGCGGCGGCGATTGAAAAAATCTTCGCTGCGCAAATGTGGATTGTCGAGGCGGTGCGGGACGACTATTCTCAGCGCCAGAGAATTCTGATTGCGCGGCGGGAATGATTTTTAACCACGGATGGACACGGATGAACACGGATTCCTGATTGGAAAATTGCGCGTCAGCTTTTTTATTCGTGTCTATTCGCGTTTATTAGCGGGCTAACTCGGTTTTGATTTTTACATGGAAAGTTTACTCATCAAAGGCGGCGTGCCCTTGCACGGCGAAGTCCAGATCAGCGGCGCGAAGAACGCCGTGCTCCCCATCATGGCGGCGACGTTGCTCACGCCCGAGCCGTGCGTTATCCACGGCGTGCCCGACCTCAGCGACGTGCGCTACATGGGCCAGATCCTCGCGTGGCTCGGCGCGAAGGTCAGCATCGAAGGCGACACCGTGCGCGTCGAGGCGCGCAAGATCAAAGGCCAGGGTGACTATGATCTCGTCCGCAAGATGCGCGGCTCGATCTGCATCATGGGGCCGCTGCTCGGGCGATTGCGCAAAGCGCGCGTCTCGCTGCCGGGCGGTTGCGTCATCGGTGCGCGCCCGATCAATCTTC
>SCTL01000860.1 GCA_004297495.1 Verrucomicrobiota bacterium | reverse complement strand
CTGTTCGGTGCCATTCTTCTCACGTGCAATCTCTCTCCCGCCGCCGGCGGTTATCAGGTTTTTGTCTCGAACGAAAGAGCCGGCAACCTGACCGTCATCAACGGCGCGGATTTCAAAGTCACCGGCACCATTCCCGTCGGCAATCGGCCGCGCGGCATCCACGCCAGCCCTGACGGCAGGACCGTTTACGTCGCGTTGAGCGGCACGCCGGTTTCCGGGCCGCCCAAGCTCGACGCGAACGGCAACCGGATTCCCGAAAAGAAGCCCGCCGATGACGACAACTTTGAACCCGACAAGTCCGCCGACGGCATTGGCCTCGTGGACGTGGCGTCGGAAATGTTCCTGCGCAAAATCCCCGCCGGCTCCGACCCGGAACAGTTCTCCTTGAGCGCGGATGGCAAACAGCTTTATGTCTCCAACGAGGACGCCGGCACCGCCAGCGTGCTCGACATCGCCAGCGGGAAGGTCGCGCACACCGTCCCCGTCGGCCTCGAACCCGAGGGCGTGGCCACGCGTCCGGACGGGAAGGTCTTCTACGTCACTTGCGAGAGCACCGGTGAGGTTTACGTCGTGGACCCGCAGGCGGGCCGGGCGATCACCCACTTCACCGTGGGCGGGCGGCCGCGCAGCGCGGAATTTCTGGCGGACGGTTCGCGCGCGTTCATCCCCTCGGAATCCTCCGGCGAACTGCACGTCATTGATGCGGTGAATCACCAGCGGCTTCAAACCCTCGCCCTGCCCAAGGACTCGCGTCCGATGTGCGTGAAGGTCGCGCCTGACGGAAAAAAAATCTACGTCAGCACCGGTCGCGGTGGCACGGTGTGCGTGTTCGACGTGAAAGCCCTCGGGCTGCGGGGCGCGATCAAGGTCGGGGCGCGTCCGTGGGGCATCGCGATTTCGCCGGATGGAAAATTCCTCTTCGCCGCCAACGGCCTGTCCGACGATGTCTCGGTGGTGGACCTCGCGACGGAACAGGAGGTCGCGCGTGTGAAGTCCGCGGGCGGCCCGTGGGGCGTCGTCATCGTGCCGGACGCGAAATGAGATTCATCTGGGCGGCGCGTTGGTGTTCACGCTTTGCTCGAAGTTCCAGCGGACGGAGTTCGCGATTTTGCAGGTGAACTTGCGGACGGTGCGCTTGAGATCGCCGACGGAAGTGTACGTGTATTGGCCCATTGGAAAACCTTCGAGGTTCACGTAGTCAAAGGCTTTGGGTTTCGCGCCGGGCGATTTCGGCAGGTCGGTCACGAAAACCAAGCCGACACAAACGGCGTCCGGCTCTTTGCTCTCGACGAGATTGGTGGCGCGCGTGGCCTCCGTCGTGCCGGCGATGAGCCAGGATTGATTGAGCGGCGCGCGGAGCAAATTGGTGTAGCCGCTGTCCACGACGAGTCCGTCCGGCAGGACTTTGATGATCTTGCCGCAGATCATGCGGCGGTTTTGAATGCACACGGCCCGCATCGCTTCCACGCGTTGCGCGAGGGCCGCGCCTTGGTTCGTTCCGCTTGGAACTGTTCCCGCCAATGAATTGGCGACGGGCGACGGACGACTGGTGAGCGCGACCGGATTCGTTTGCGCCGAAGCGGACATCGCCACAAAAGCAAAAGACAGCAGGATAGATTTCACGGGCTGACTGACTGGGATTGAATTCGCATTTTCAAGACTGCGGCGATCGTACCGTCTCAGAGTGGATCGGGCGATCTCAAAATCATCTGCTCGCATTGAAGCCAGACCCTTGCAACTCCAGTTGCCCGTGAAATTAAAAATGGAGCCATTGACTCGCGATTGACCATTCATCACCGTGGTTGCGTTGGCATAACGCTTGGCCGGTTGTTTCTACTCTGGCATTCTCCGTACATGCGAAAATCCATCCTCGTCAGTGGAACGCTCCTCGTTGCGATGATGACTTGGGCGAGCGCCGAGACAATTACTGTTACGGTGAACACCCGCCAGCCAGGCGCGGATATTTCAGCCCTCGCTCTCGGTGTGAGTTATGAAACGAGCCTGCTGCTGCCGAACAAAGAAGGCATTCGCTACTTTCGTCCCGGCAACAAACCGCTGGTCAAAGTGTTCCGGACGCTGGGCATCAAGAGTCTGCGGATCGGTGGTAATTCCGCGGACGCGGAAAACATCCCGATCCCGAGTGAAGCGGACGTCCGGGCGCTCTTTGAGTTTGCAAAGCCAGCGGGGGTAAAGGTGATTTACTCCGTGCGGCTCAAGGAGGGCGAGCCAGAATCTGCGGCGAGAATCGCGAAGCTGATTCATGAACGCTATGCGGACGTACTTGACTGCTTCGCGATCGGAAACGAGCCCTACTACTACAAAGACTTTTCCCTGTACACGAACAGATGGGTGGCGATTCGGAACGCAATCCTGGCGGTTTATTCCGAAGCCAACTTTTGCGGTCCGGACCAAAACCCCAATCCAGAGTTGATGAAGAACCTGGCGCGGGAATTTGGCCACGCCTCGGGTCGCTTGGTGCAACTCACTCAACACAGTTATCCGTTCGGCTGCGCTTACCGGAACTACAAAGAGGTG
>SCTL01000859.1 GCA_004297495.1 Verrucomicrobiota bacterium | reverse complement strand
CTTGATCGGGGGCTGGCCGGCGGCTTTTCTCGCCCAACGGCACTACCGCCACAAAAGTTCCAAGCCGGGGTTTCAATTTATCTTCTGGCTCACAGTTCTTCTCTATCAAGTTGCCGCCTTTGATTGTTTGAATGAATGGAAACACTCCAGGCTGGCATTGGAACAATTGAAACGTTGGACGCAAGTTTCCCGCTGACGCCATGATTTCAGCGCACCAGATTGATTTTCCAGTTTTCATTTTCACACGCGAATTTTACCATCCGCGCCGATGAATCCGGGCAACTATCGCGTCCGCCGCGCCACCGTGGATGACCTCGGCACTTTGAAGCCGCTCTGGGAGTCCATGCGCTTTTCCGTGGCCGCCCTGGAAAAGCGCCTCACCGAGTTCCAAGTGGCCGAGGGCGCGGACGGGAAAGTCGTCGGCGGCATCGGGTTTGAAATCACCAAGCAACACGGGCGCATTCACAGCGAAGCTTACTCGGATTTTTCCGCCGCCGACACGGTGCGGCCCATGATCTGGTCGCGCTTGCAAAATCTCTGCATGAACCACGGCATCTTCCGGCTCTGGACGCAGGAGCAGTCACCGTTCTGGAGCACGAACGGACTTCAATCCGCCGATGAAGCGGCGATGCAAAAACTTCCTGAGTCGTGGAAAACCATTTCCGGCCCGTGGCTCACGCTGAAACTGAAAGACGAGGAAGCCATTGCGTCGCTGGACCGCGAGTTCGCGCTGTTCATGGAATCCGAGAAGGCGCGTTCGGCGGAAGCGCTGGGTCAGGCGCGGATGCTCAAGACGATTGTCACGGTGATTGCGTTTATCCTCGTGCTCGGCGTATTCGCCGCCGCCGCGTGGGTGTGGGTCAAGAAGCGAACCGGCTCAGGCTGAGGGCAGGGGCAGCGTAAATTCATCCGCGTGGTAGGAACTGCGGACCATCGGCCCGCTCGCGACGTGTACGAAGCCCATCTGTTCCGCAATCTCTCCAAACTCCGCAAATTTCTCCGGCGTCACGAAATCAACCACGGGCAAATGCTTTAGCGTCGGCTGCAAATACTGGCCGAGCGTGAGAATGTCGCAGCCCACCGCACGCAAATCCTGCATCGCTTCGATGACTTCATTCTCCTGCTCGCCGAGGCCCAGCATGATGCCGGACTTCGTGTAGATCGTAGCGGCGGTCGGCAGACCGCCGCACTTTTCCGAAGAAACGAGATTGGCGGCGCTCTGCCGAGACGCCGCTACGAGTCGTTTCACTTTGCCGAGCACGCTCAACGAGCGGTCGTAAGTCGCCCGCGAACGCACCTCGGGCGTGAGCCGGCGGACGGTTTCCAAATTGTGATTGAAGATGTGCGGGTTCGCCGCGAGCACCATGTTGATTTGCTCATCACGGTCATTGAAATCTGGCGTGAGCACTTCGATCACGATGCCGGGATTCAGTTTGCGAACTTCCTCCACCGTGCGACGGAAATGATCCGCGCCGCCATCCGCCAGATCATCGCGCGCCACGGCGGTGATGACGACGTGCTTCAAGCCCATTCGCCGCGTCGCCTCGGCCACGCGCTGCGGCTCGTCCGCTTCGAGCGCGAAGGGTTTGGCCGTACTTACCGCGCAGAAGCCACAGGCTCGCGTGCAACGGTCGCCCGCGATCATGAACGTGGCCGTGCCTTTGCTCCAGCACTCCCAATGGTTCGGGCACTTGGCGCTTTCGCAGACGGTGTGCAGCTTGAGTTCGTCGAGCAGCGAGCGCGTGCGCGAGAACGTGTCCGCCGTGGGCAGCTTGATGCGCAGCCATTCCGGCAGGCGCGGGCGTTTGAGTTCGGTCGTCGTCACAAATTCATTTTAACCACGGATGGACACGGATGAACACGGATAAAAATTCCCCTCACCCGGCCTTCGGCCACCCTCTCCCCATCCGATGGGGAGAGATTCCACGGCCCGCGAAAAGCCGGGAATCGTGCCCCTGAACCGGAGCGGATGCTGGCGTAGCGCAGACTGGCAGTCTGCTGTGTCGCGGATTGGCAATCCGCCGCCGCCCGCCAGGCCGACAGCCTGCCGACTACCAGTCGGCGAAACAGCAGGTTGCCAACCTGCGCTACACTGGAGCGGTTCATGGGTAGGGAAAGGGCGCGGGGCATCCGTGTTCATCCGTGTCCATCCGCGGTTGAAATCTTCTTCCAAAACTTCTCCAACTCCGGCGGGCCGAAGTCAGCCAGCACCTCGCCATCCACATCAATCACCGGCGCGAGCGACTGGCCGGAGAGTTCGACCATCTCATCGTAAGCCTCGGCATCGGCGATGACATCGAGCGTCTCGTATTTGATGCCGCGCTCGTCGAGCCAGCGCATGGCTTTGTGACACCAGCCGCAATAGGGTTTGATGAACAGACGGATTTTCA
Organism: Verrucomicrobiota bacterium; assembly: GCA_004297495.1. Lineage (GTDB taxonomy): Bacteria > Verrucomicrobiota > Verrucomicrobiia > Limisphaerales > JADLHS01 > SCTL01. The sequence continues at coordinate 8,672 of SCTL01000859.1, read as the reverse complement.
CACCTTTAATCGTAGCCGCCGAGGTCACGAGGCTCAAATTGAAGTCGAGTCAGAGCCTCCTCACGTCGGCTGCTACTCGGACTTGGTTAACCGCCAATCTGCGCCTGATAAGCCTCGGGCGTGAGGAGCGAGTTGAGTTCCGCCGGCGCGCTGAGTTTGATTTTGAAAAACCAGCCGCCCGCAAACGGCTCGCGGTTCACCAGCGCCGGATCATCCGCCGCCGCTTTGTTGACTTCGGTGATCTCGCCGCTGACCGGCGAGTAAATGTCGCTGGCGGTCTTGACGGATTCGACGACGGCGCAGGCTTCGCCCGCTTTCACCTTGCGGCCCACGGACGGCAATTCCACGAACACGATGTCCGTGAGTTCATGCTGGGCGTGATCGCTGATGCCCACGGTCGCGACGTCGCCGGCGACGCGCACCCACTCGTGCGACTTGGCGTATTTCAGATCGGAAGGAACATTGCTCATAAGTTTTCCCCGCGAATAAAGCGGATGACGCGGATTAAAAACATTTTCTCTCGCCCTTGCAATCCACGAATCCGCGCTTCAACTCTTTTTGTAAATCGGTTTGGGAACGGTGACTGCGGCGCAGCGCTTGCCACGAATCTCAATCTCAATCGCCGTCCCCGCCTTCGCAAACTCCGTCGGCACGTAGCCCATGCCGATGCCGTTGTTCAGCGATGGGCTTTGCGTACCGCTGACGACCTCACCCACATTGGCGCCGCCTGCCCAAATCGGGTAATGCGGTCGCGGCGGCGCGGACTTCTCGGTCATCTTGAACGCGACGCACTTCTTCTTCACACCGTTCGCCTTCTGCTCCGCCAACGCGGCGCGGCCAACGAAATCTCCCTTGTCCAGCGCCACAAAGAAACCGACGCCGGCTTCGATGGGCGTGGTGCTCTCATCGAGTTCGTGGCCGTAGAGCGGATAGCAAACTTCCGTGCGCAACGTGTCGCGCGCGCCGAGGCCGCAGGGCTTGATGCCAAATGGCTGTCCTTTCGCGAGAATGATTTCCCAGATATGGATTATTGCCTCGTCGCTGCCGACGATTTCAAAGCCGTCCTCGCCCGTGTAGCCCGTGCGCGAAACCAGCACGCTGCCGTGGCCGCACTTGAAGCCGCCGATCTCGTTCTTCTTCAAATCCGTCACACGCGCCACGCGCATCGCGGAGATTGAATCGCCGGGAATGCAGTCAGCAATGAACTCCTTCACGCGCGGGCCTTGCACGGCCACGGCGGCGTAATTGTGCGACGCATCAGTCAGCCGCAATTCATCGCGCTTGGGAAATTCCGCCGCTCGCGCTCGCAACCACGCCACGTCCGGCTCAATGCGCGAGGCGTTGATGATGAGCAGATAAACGCCCTCGGAAAGACAGTAAGCATAGAGATCGTCAATCACGCCGCCGCGCTCGTTGCACATCAAAGTGTATTGGCCGAGACCAGGCGTGAGTTTGCGGATGTCATTGGTGAGGACGTGATTCAAGAATGCCGTGCTCGCCGCGCCGCTGACCGTGACCTCGCCCATGTGCGAAATGTCGAAGATGCCGGCAGCGTTGCGGACGGCGAGATGTTCGTCGGTGATGCTCGTGTATTGCACGGGCATTTCCCAGCCGCCGAATTCAATGAGCTTGCCGCCGAGCTTTTGGTGAGTGGTGAAAAGAGCAGTGCGTTTCAGCATCGTTGCAGGTTGCAAGTTGCAGGTTGCAAGTTCAAGTCCGCGGTGTCGTGTATGCAAAACCTGAAACCTTCAACCTGTAACTTGCAACTCACGCGTTCATCCCCACTTCTCCGTCTTCATCTGCGTCTTGGGCACGCCGAGGTCGTGCAGCACGACTTGCTCGGCGAACTCCACCAGCGGATTTGGGCCGCACGCGTAGAAGACCGTGTTCGGCAGATCGTGAATCTGCTCCTTCACCCATGCTGCATCAATGCGCCCGCGCCGGCCCGTCCATTTGTCCTCGGGATGCAAGCGCGTGCAGGTGACATAAAAATTGAAGTTCGGATTCTCCGCTGCGAGATCGTGAAATTCTGCATTGAAAATGATGTCGTTGGTGGTGCGCACGCTGTAGAGCACAGTGATTTTGTTTTCGAGTTCACGTTTCGTGGCGTCGCGCACGAACGCGCGGAACGGCGTCACACCCGAACCGCCCGCAATGCAGATGAGTTGTTTGCCCGGCTCGAACGCGGGCAGAAATTTTCCGGCGGGCGGCAGCACGAACATTGTCTGGCCCGGCTTCGCCCAGTCCACGATGCGCGTGCCCATCTTGCCTTCGCGTTTGATCGTGACTTCGTAAAAGCCGCGATCCAGCGCGCACGACGAGAGCGAGTAGGCGCGTTTGTATTCCGGCGCGTCGGGCCAATAGAGCGTGATGAATTGTCCGGTCTGGAATTCCGGATTGTGACCGTCCGGCCATTTGAGCTTGAGGGTCTTGGTGTCGGGCAATTCCGGCGTCACCGACTCGACAAGCATTTCGACTGGTTCGCGTGCCATAGGTTGAGCTGCGAACCAGTCTGCTTACTTCGCCGTCGCGGCGTCGAGGCAAAAACCTTCCTTCGTGTTGCGGGCAAAAATCTTTCCGTTGCTCACCACTGGCATCGTCCAGCACTGGCCGCCGTAAATCTGTGCGCGCGCCAGTTCGTGATATGCGTCCGGCTTGGCTTCGACCAAGATCAACGGCCCGCGATCCGATTGCGCCAGCACGCAACCGTCCACGAGAATCGTCGCACCGCCGCCACCGAAGCCGGGCTGCGACCACAGTTCCTTGCCGGTCGCAAGCTCAACACACTTGAGCGGTGCGGTAGCGTTCTGGCCCTGCCCGTAGATGCCGTAGAGGTAGCCGTCCTTGCAGACCGGGGTCGTCCAGTGCGTCATCAAATCGCCATTCTTGCGCCAGAGTTCGGTCGCGGAAAATTCGTTCGTGGTTTTGGCGATGCGCACTGCCGCCGCGCCGACTCCGTACGCGGCGGAGCAATAAACAATGTCGCCCGCCACGATCGGCGAGGTGGCAGTGGAAACCCGATGTGGGAACAGATAACGCCAGAGGACCCGGCCATCGGCGGGGGCTAGAGCCGCCACGCCTTTTTGGGTGAGAAAGAGAATCTGGCGCGTGCCGAGGATCGTCGCGGGCGTGGGCGTGGCGTGCACCGGCGCATCGTCTTCGGTTTTCCAGACAACTTTCCCATCGGACTTGTTGAACGCGAGGAACGCCTGGCCCGGGCCGCCGCCATTCACGATCACCAGATCGCCTTCCACCACCGGGGAGGCAGCGCTGTTCCACTTGATGACTTTGCCGCCGAACTCCGCGACGAGATCATGCTGCCAGATTTGTTTGCCGCTCGCGGCATCAAGACAGGTCAGGATTTGAAATGCGCCGAATAAATAAACGCGGTCGCCATCCACCGTCGGCGTGGAGCGCGGGCCATCGCCGCCTTGCTGATCGTAAGTGGGTTTGCCGAGCGGCACGGACCAAAGTTCCTTGCCCGTGTTCGCGTCCAAGGCGATGGCCACCTCTTTGTCCGCGCCATCAACTTTCCGCTGAATGAAACAAAACGCCTTGCCGCCACTGACGGCGAACGAGCCGAAGCTTGGGCCGAGCGGAGCTTTCCAAATCACCTTCGGTCCTTCAGCCGGCCAGGTTTTCAAGATTTTTTCCGGCGACGAACCGTCGTGATTCGGACCGCGATACTGCGGCCAGTCGGCGGCCGTGAGTGAGGCTGCAGTGCAGAGCAGTGCGAAGAGGCATCGGAAAGCGCGGCTTGTTTTCATTGTGTTGTCAGATGCTGACGCGCCAGGCTCAGTGCGAATTCAGGCGCGCGAGCACTTCCTGCGCGAGCACTTCGTAGGCGGCGGCGCTGGCGCTGTATTTGTCGTAGTGAATGATCGGCTTCCCGAAACTTGGCGCTTCCGCGAGTTTCGTGCTGCGGGGAATCATCGTCTCGAAGACGCGGTCGCCCAGGAGATTTCGCACTTCGCTGACGACTTCGTTCGAGAGCTTGGTGCGCGCGTCGAACATGGTCATCACCACGCCGAAAATCTGGAGGCGCGGATTCACGCCGGCGTCGCGGAGTTGCGTGAGCACACGGTTCATCATCGTGATGCCTTCGAGTGCGTAATACTCGCATTGCAACGGCACGAGCAAGCCGTCGCACGCGGCAAAGGCGTTCAGCGTCACGACCCCGAGCGAAGGCGGACAGTCAATGAACACCACGTCGAATTTGCCGGACTCGATCACGGGCTTGAGTGTCTCCGCCACGCGGTGCAGATGATTTTCGCCGCGCGCGAGATCGAGGTCCGCGCCGCACAGATCCATTTCGCTAGGAATCAATTCCAGCCGCGCGAACGCGGTGGGTTTGATTTTTTCCAGCAAGCTGCCTTCGCCCAGCAAGACACGATAGGCGCTGTGGCCTTCGGTTTTTTCCACGCCCACGCCGCTGGTGGCATTGGCTTGCGGATCGAGGTCAAAAAGGAGAACGCGCTGGCCCACGCTGGCGAGGCACGCGGCGAGATTGACGGCGGTCGTCGTCTTGCCCACGCCGCCTTTTTGGTTTGCGACTGCGATGATCTTGGTTGGCACCGCGAAGATTAAATGAAATGCCGGGAGCGGTTGCAAGCGTGGCGCGAGGCGAAGCGATTCGGAGGAAAAGAAAAAGCGCCGAACCGAAGTCCGGCGCTTGTGAGATCAGTCTTCGCGATCAACTCACCGCCATGCTGATGAGGAATTCAATGTTGCTCTTGGTTTTCCTGAGTTTGCCGAGCAGCAGGTCCATGGCTTCCACGGGCGGCACGCCGGTGAGCGCGCGGCGCAGCAGGACGACGCGGTTGTATTCGTCCGGATGGTAGAGCAACTCCTCTTTGCGCGTGCCGGAGCGTTCGATGTTGATCGAGGGGAAAATGCGGCGGTCAACGAGGGCGCGGTCGAGATGGACTTCCATGTTGCCCGTGCCCTTGAACTCTTCAAAGATGACTTCGTCCATTCGGCTGCCAGTGTCCACGAGCGCCGTGGCCATGATCGTGAGCGAACCGCCTTCTTCGATGTTGCGCGCCGCGCCGAAGAAGCGTTTCGGTTTGTGCAATGCGTTCGCGTCCACGCCGCCGGAGAGAATCTTGCCGGAATGCGGCTGCACCGTGTTGTAGGCGCGGGCGAGACGCGTGATGGAATCGAGCAGGATCACGACATCGCGCTTGTGCTCGACCATGCGCTTGGCTTTTTCGATGACCATCTCGGCGACCTGCACGTGGCGCTCCGGCGGTTCGTCGAACGTGGAGGAAATGACTTCCGCGCCGATACAAGTGCGCTCCATGTCGGTCACTTCCTCGGGGCGCTCGTCAATCAGCAGGATGAACAGATACGCCTCGGGATTGTTTTTGAGAATCGCGTTGGCGAGTTTCTGCATCAGCACGGTTTTGCCCGTGCGCGGCGGGGCGACGATGATGCCGCGCGTGCCTTTGCCGATTGGACAGACGAGATCGAGCACGCGGGTGTTGACTTCCTCCGACGCAGTCTCGAGCAGGAAACGCTTGTTCGGAAAGAGCGGCGTGAGATTGTCGAAATGCGTTTTGTCCTTCGCCTTGTCCGGGTCTTCTCCGTCCACGCCTTCGACTTTGAGCAGCGCGAAAAACTTTTCCTTCTCCTTCGGCGGACGAATCTGGCCGGCGATCAGATTGCCGGTCTGCAAATCGAACCGGCGAATCTGCGAGGGCGAAACGTAAATGTCCTCGGGGCAGGGGAGGTAATTGAAACTCTGTGAGCGCAGGAAGCCGAAACCCTCCGGCAAAACTTCCAGCACGCCCTCGGAGAAGAGCACGCCCGCGCGCTCGGCGTTTTTCTGGAGGATGTGGAAGATGACTTCGTGCTTGCGCATCGTGCCGAAGTTTTCCACGCCGAGTTCCTTGGCCATGGTGTTGAGCTGCGTCATGGACATGGCTTGCAGCTTGGCGATGTTGATGGACGAGGCGATGGTGTCGCGCTTGCGCGGTTCGGGCGTCGAGGGTTCGGGTGTGGCGGCCAGTTCCACGGGCTGCGTGGGCGGGCGCAACAAGTCGGTGTCCGACTCGGGCGCGGCGGCGGGCGCGGCCGGGATGGCGGCTTCCTCGGGCGGCGGAGCTACATCTCCAGCGCCTTTCGGCAATTTGGCTTTCGGTTTCCGGGTGGCTACTCGTGGCATAAAAATTTTATCGGTTGTTATTCGCGGGCAGGTTGGACGTCGTGGTGGGCGAAGTCATCAACGAACGGTTGGACGACCTGCGTCGCAAAAAGTTCAATCTGGATCGTTCTTCGATCGGGTGGGCTGGGTTCGACTGCTTACGGCAAGATTACTGCAACCAGCTCGGGTTTTATGCTGCCGCAGGTCGGGGAGCGTGTCAAGTGCGCGGCAAACGGTGAATGAAAAAAATTAGGCCCTCCGGTTCAGTTGAAATCGCCAGGCCGATTACACCGGCCACGGCAATGGCGCTCCCAACGAGCGAGCGCTTGGTGATTTGCTCGTGTTCAAATATGCGTGCCAGCGGTATCACCGCCAGTGGTGTGGTGGCGACGATGGCCAGGACGATCCCCGTCGGCGTGGTCCGCAACGCCCATTGCATGAAACTGACACCCAACACCGGTCCGGCCAGCGCGTTGCCCAACACCCAAACCCACAAGCCGCGCCATTTTTTGATGCCAACTTCCGTGGCGGGCAGATCCCGTGGGTCGAAGGAATAATTGTGATGCCGCCAGCGCACGAACAGGAACGCCACACCCCCGACCAGCAATCCGGCCACGATGCGTTGGAACGCCGCGTCCGCGCCGCTCACTGTCTCGCCCGCCTCGGCGGCGACGGCAAAACCTTTGCGACTCAAGACCGCGCCTGCCGCACCGCCCAGCGCGGCGAGTGTGCCGAAGATGGCACCCAGCAGATTTATGCGGCGTTCCTTTTGCTCCGGATCACTGCGTGCTGGGGCGATGGCCACGGCGACACCCGCCAGGATGAGCACGATGAAAATCAGTTGCGGTCGCGTCAGCCGCGTGTCGAGCCAGAGCCATTCGATGAGCGAGCCGAACGGCGCGGCGAGACATTGCGTGAATACCATCGCCAGTCTTGCGCCGAGCCGCGGCAAGGCTTGGTAAAGCGCCACGTCGCCGATACCGAAGCCGAAAAGCCCGCTCAGAAAAAAATACGTGAACGCCTCGCCGCCCAGACCGAGTCCGAATTGAAATGACCACGCTCCAAGGATGGCCGTGGCGAAAGCGAGCCGCCAGAAGTTCGCTTCCGATCCGCCCACGAGTTTCGAGGCGCGATGGCCGAACGTGATCGAAAGAGAGAACAGGACCGTGGTGAGCGCGGCGGCAAGCATCAGTGGCTCAGTCTTTGAGGTCGGCCGCGCGCCACATATACCACGCGGCCGTGCTGCGGTGCGGGCGCCAACGCTCGCCGAGCGGGAGCAGTTCCTTCGGACTCGGCATTTCTTTCAAGCCGTAAGTCAGCGCGTAGCCTTTGCGCACGCCGAAGTCGGCGACGGGCCAGACATCCGGTCGTCCGAGCGTGAAGATGAGAAACATTTCCACCGTCCACGGGCCGACGCCGCGAATCTCAGTCAGACGTTCAACCAATTCGGCATCGCTCAACCGTGCGGCGGCGCGGCGCGTGGGCACGACGCCGGCGACCGCCTTGGCGGCAATGTCTTTGATGGCGGCAGTCTTGGCCCGCGAAAGTCCGGCGCTGCGCAAGCGTTCGTCGCTCGTCGCAAGAACATCTCCCGGCGCGGGAAATTGTTTTCCGGGAAACAGCGCGATCATGCGACCGAAAATCGTTTCTGCTGCTGTGCCGTTGAGTTGCTGGAACGTGACGGAACGCACGAGCGCTTGAAATGGCGTGCGCCGCGTGTTCGGCGCAAGTTCGCAAGGACCGACGCGACGAATGAGGCGCGCCATGATCTTGTCGCTGCGGCGGAGATGCTCGATGGCTTCAGGAGTCATGGGGAATCAGTTGAGCACGCGAATGGTTTCCACGCGGTTGATGAGCCAGCGTCCCTTGATTTTGCGCAGATCAAATTTCATTTCCTGCACGAGATAATTTGCATCGCCCGGCGTCGAGCCGCGCACGGTGAGATCGGCGGAGGCATTTTCCTTGTCCGGCGCGACGGTGATGGTGATGTCGAGAAATTGAACCTTGAGCGAGCCAAGTTGATTGCGCGCATAGTTGCCGGCTTGCAGCAATTCGTCGCGACCGAGTTCCTGCGCGCGTTCACCGTACGGCAGACTGACCTTGAGTTCGACGGGATCCGCGAAGCAGCCGATGAACGCCGCGAGATTGGCGGCGCGAGCCAGTTCTCCTTCGTGGGCGGGAAATCCGGCGGCGACGGCGGTCGCGAGCAGGTGTGTGCGGACTTGTTTCTCCGCGCTGGGAAAGAAAACCGTGTAAAGCCAGATTGCCAGTGCGATGAGGCCCGCCAAAGCGACGAGTCGAAGGACGATTTTCATAGGAGGACTTTGCCGATGATGCGCCAACGTTTGACGGCGCCGTGATCGTGAAGTTCAAGCCGCATGGAACGGTTGTCACCGACGACAAAAAACTCATCTGCCGCGACTGTTTGTGGCAGGCGATTCCAGTGGGTGGGGAGTTTCACGTACGGCTCTGGCAGAGGTTCGTTGTTGATGTAGATGACGCCGTTGGTGAACGCAATAGTCTCGCC
>SCTL01000858.1 GCA_004297495.1 Verrucomicrobiota bacterium | reverse complement strand
GTGGAGTTCAGGAAGATGCTCGCCAAATGACCGGTAGGGACGCGTTCCACCGCGTCCCAAATTTTTTCTTTTCCGAGAATAATGGGACGATGTGGAAATCGTCCTTACCAGCTTTGGTGACGGCGCATTTCAACTTTGAAGTCCCGTTCGCCGCCGCATAGACTGCCGGCATGTCACGCAAAGCGGGCAGCGATTCAACCGGACACGGTTTCGACGACATCATCGGAGTGGTGTTGCTCGCGGCCGCGTTGCTGCTTTTGGTCGCGCAACTTTCCTTCAACCCGTGGGATTTGTCCTTCCTCCACAACCCGCCGAACAAACCCACGCACAACTGGATCGGGCCGGTCGGCGCGTATTTCGGTTACGCGTTCTTTTTCATCTTCGGCGTCGGGGCGTATTTGATTCCGCTCATCGCGGGCGCGTATGGGCTGGCTTACTTGTTCGGCCTGCTCGGTTATCTGCGCGACCGGCTCTGGTGGTCATTGCTCTGGACCGGCGTGTTAATTCTAGCGGCGACGGGCCTGCTGCACATGATGGACACCGCCGCGCTCATCGGCAAATGGCGCGGGCGCATCGGCGCGCCGAGTGGAGGCGGCTGGCTCGGTTACGCGAGCTACGAATACGGTTTCTGGATGCTCGGCGGCATGGGCGCGGCGATTGTTTATTCGACGCTCTATCTCATCAGCCTGCTGTTCCTCACGAATTTCCAACTCGGAATTTTCCTGCGCGGATTCATGGGCGCGAAGCCGGAGGCGCAGGAGGAGGAAATGTCGGAGGAGGAAAAAGTTCTCGAACGCCGCGCGCGCGATTTGCAGAAGCAGGCCAAGAAACTGGAGGAGGAAGTCGCGAAAGGCGCAACGCTGGGCCAGGATTTGCAACCCGTGCCCGAGCCGACGGTGCGCGACTTGAGCGTGCCGCAGTCGAAGCCCGCGCGCTCAAAAAAGATTGTTGTTCCCGGACCGCCGAAGCAAATCGAACCGCCGGACGAAGTTGAAGTCATCCCCGCCGCCGAAGTCGCCGCCGCGACCACAGCGGACATTCTCGGCAAGAAAGACGAAGCGAAAACCGGCGACGCCGAGCCAGAGGCTGACAAAGCCAAGACTGATTCTGCCGTGGCTGAAAAACCCGCCGATGGCGAGAAGCCCGCTGAGCCGGAAAAGAAAGCCGAGCCAGTCATCACGATTTCCGGCCTCACGCCCGCGCGACCGAAGCCGAAGAAACCCAAGCCCATCACCGTTGCGTCCACGCCGATGATCGGGAATTACCAGTTACCATCGCTGGATTTCTTGCAGCATCCGGACATGACCGTGAAGCCCACCGAGTCGCGCGAGGAATTGCTCGCCAACGCGCGGCTCATGCAGCAGACGCTCGCGCAGTTCGACATTCCCGTCGAGTTGGGCGACATCACCAAAGGCCCGACGATTACGCGTTACGAATTGCATCCCGCGCCCGGCGTGAAGCTGGAAAAAATTCAGGCGTTGAACAACAACCTCGCCGCCGCGCTCAAGGCCGAGCGCATCCACATCCTCGCGCCCGTGCCGGGAAAAAGTTCCGTGGGCGTGGAAGTGCCGAACTCGGTCAAGACCAAGGTCATCATGCGCGACCTGTTCGAGACCGAGGAATGGCGCAACACCAAGGCGCGCGTGCCCATCGCGCTGGGCAAGGACGTTTACGGCCATCCGATCGTCGCCGATCTCGCGGAGATGCCGCACTTGCTGATCGCGGGCGCGACCGGCTCGGGCAAATCGGTTTGCATCAACTCCATCATCGCGTCGCTGCTCTTTCGTTTCACGCCGGACCAACTGCGCTTCGTGATGATTGATCCGAAGGTGGTCGAGTTGCAGCAATACAACGTGCTGCCGCATCTCGTCGTGCCGGTTGTGACCGATCCGAAGAAAGTCATCCTCGCGTTGCGCTGGGTGGTGAACGAAATGGAAAAGCGCTACCAGATTTTCGCGCGCGTCGGCGTGCGCAACATCAAATCGTTCAACGAACGACCGAAGAACAAGCCGCTGCCCTCGCAGGAACCGGAATTGCCGTTGACCGCCAAGAAGGAAAAAGTGGAGCCGGGCGCGGAAGGTTTCGCCGTCGAGGTGGACGAAGAAATCGTCGTGCCGCGCGAGGAGGACATCGTCATTCCGGAGAAGCTGAGTTACATCGTCGTGATCATTGACGAGTTGGCGGACTTGATGTTGGTCGCGCCGGCGGACGTCGAGATGGCCATCGCGCGCATCACGCAGATGGCGCGCGCGGCGGGGATTCATTGCATCGTGGCCACGCAGCGGCCGAGCGTGGACGTCATCACCGGCGTCATCAAGGCGAACATCCCGGCGCGCATCGCGTTCCAGGTGGCGAGCCGCGTGGACTCGCGCACGATTCTCGACGCGATGGGCG
>SCTL01000857.1 GCA_004297495.1 Verrucomicrobiota bacterium | reverse complement strand
CCTGACCAGCCGTGGCCGCTGCCGAGGTTGCCGCGATTCTGAATGTCGAGCGCGTTGCCGTTCACGGCGACGTTGTCCCACAGCGCGCCGGACGCCCAACGATGATGCGGGCCGGCGTCGGACTTCGCGGTGTCGCTCTGGCCGTCCACAAAAACATTCGGGCCGGTGGTGAGCGATTGCGTGACGAACTGGTGGCGGTCCTCGTCGGTGTAACAATTCTGCACGAGGCAATAGGTGCAATCATCCAGCACGAAAGCGTAACGGCGTCCGCCGGTGATGATGGAAACGGGATCGAGCGAACGGCAGTCGCGCGCGGTGGTGAAGCGCGTGCCACCATACATCGCCACACAGGCGTAACCGAAATACTGCGAGGTCACGTCGCGCGCCCAGGCGTTCTCCACGCTGTTGAATTGAACCAAAACCCAGCCGTGGTTCTCGTCATCCGCCACAACGAAATCCGAAACGCCACGAATGTGCTCAACGCCGGAGTTCGTGATGCGGCTGGTCCACGTGTATTTGCGAACGGTGCCGCCGGCGTAACGCGCTTCGATGGCCGTGGTGATCGGCGCGTTGAGAAAAATGCGGTTGCCCTCGATGCGTGTGATGAGGCGATCCATGTCAATGTGATAGCCGCTCGCCGTCCAGATGCTCACGTCCGGCTCGCAGCACAATTGATCCATGCCGATGTCAGTGATCCACTGGTCGGTGGCGATGCGGCGCACGAACACGCGGTCGCCCACCGCGAAACCGCTGACGCTGTCGAGGACCATGCTGCTGGCGCCGACGGGGACGTAATAGTCCGTGATGTTGTGCGTGGTGCTGCTCGAAGCCGAACCGGAGCCGGTGACTTGAATGAGCGTGTAAGCGTTCGTGGCCGTCGCGCGGAGAACGGTGCCGTTGGTTTCGCTGCCGACGCCGCGCAAAATCACGCCGCTGCCGTTGATGGTCAGCGTGCTGCCGACTTGATACTCGCCGGCGTTCAACAGCACCGCGCCGCGAAAACCGTTCGTGTCGAGCGGCAATGCTTTCACGGTATTGATGGCGGCCTGGATGCTGGCCGTGTCATCGCCAGCGACCGGCGAGATCGTCACTTTCACCGGCACGTCAGGAATCGGCACGCCGCCGCCTTGGTAGCCGACGGAGGTGTAATCGAGCACGCGATTGCCGAGGGCGTCGGGTTGGCGGAGGATTCGCCCGCTCGAACCGGGGAAGGCCCAAACACTCAGGTTGGTGGCAGCAGACGCGACATGAACCAGGATGAGCAGCGACACGATGACAGCCGCGTTTCCAAGCTGCCTCCGGCCGCAGGAACGAAAGTTACAGCACATCATTTCCAGTTTGTCCGGTGGCCACATCAGGACTCATTCTCGCTCCCATCGTCCGCCGCGTCCACGCAGTTTGCAGGAAAGCCAACGACGGCACGGAGCCGGGACATCACGGATTGATGTCGGTCACGTAACGCGGGGCGACGAAATCAATGTCCCGTTTGCATTTCGCGTAGGCGATGTTCGCGCTGGAGAATTTGCTCGAATTCATGTCCGCCGCATGGGCCTTGGTGGAATTCTCCAGCCATTTGCGCTTGGCGGAATGTCCGTCGGCAAAACTGAACGTGCTGCTGTCGCCGTGAAAGATCGCGGGACTGTCCCACCAGTCCACGCCCGTGAAGTCCGGCCCAGGTGGAACGGTCTTAAACTCCCACGCGCCCAATGTTTCGCCGAAGGGGACGCCGGCAACGGAGGTGTTCTGACGGGGATCATTTTCCTCGACCCAAAGGATCGCTTCGGTCGGATGACGAATCTGGCTGCGCTTGGTCAGCGAGTAACTCTTACCGCCGTTCATGCCAGCCACGCCCGAGTAACTCGTGTAGGCATAGCTGCTCGGATTCTTGGAGCGCATATCGCCCGGACAATGAATGACGGCAGGATTGGGAATGTATTGAATCAACGCGCCCTGTTTGAAACCAGCTTCATCCAACACGCGCGCGAGGTCCGGTGCACCGACGCCGGCCAAGGAAGGCGCCACGAACGCGGTGGCATACGGCGCAATGCGCCAGTCAGTGGCGGCGACTTGATTGAAGCCAACCAGATTGTCGTTGTTGTCATCGGCGAACATCATCCAGCCAAGCGCCAGTTGCTTCTGATTGCTGACGCAGGTGGCGGCGGTGGCTTTGAGTTTCGCGCGGGAAAGCGCCGGCAACAGCATGGCTGCGAGAATAGCGATGATGGCGATGACCACGAGAAGTTCGATCAAGGTGAACCCACCTGCCCGCGCCACGGCACCGCGTAAATCTCGGTTGGATTTCATGGTGAAACTCTGCCGGACAAGCCGCGGCCCTGCCATTGGACGTTTGTTCAACCATCGCGGTCGCGCCGGCCAGAAGCAGGGCCGCGGAAATATCATTTTGCGACGGTTCTTAACGTGAGCGCGCGCGGCTTCATCAATTCACCGCCTTTGATTTCGGTGGCGGCGAGTTTGATTTCGACCGCGCCGGGCTTGAGTGAGACGCGACCAAGCGACGTGGCTCGCTGATTGCCGGGTGAGACGGAACCTTTGAGCGATGCTTCGCCAACGTTGACGGTGAACGAACCACCGGCGGAACTTGCCTCGGCATCGTAAGTCAACTCGACTTCATACGTCGCCGGCTCGTTCAACCGCGTGCTCCAGGAAATGAACTCGTCCGGCTTCGTCCACTCGTAGGCATACGCGTCGCGCGTCTTGCCGGCACCGAACTTGATTCCCTTGCCATGCAGTTCACCGTCGAACACGCGCAGCGTTTCGGAAGCAAAGGCGGGTTGCACCAAGCGTGTCTGGTCCGCCGCAATTTCACCCGCGCACTCCAACGCGATTACTGAGTCCGCCTTGTCGGGCACTTCGAGCGGCAAACCTTCGATGCTCACGTCGGGAGACTTGAGTTTGTGGACCGCCAGCGGAATGGCGCGTGAAGTCGAAAGCAATCGCACCGCCTTGACGTCCGATTTGAGTCCGCCCACGACAAGCTTTCCGTTCTTCGGCCAATCGAAGACGTGCAGGTAAAGCGTGTTGCCCTTGCGTGTGGACTCGCCCCACGTCTGCACCGGCAACGGCGTGCGCGTCGTGCCGCGAATGGATTCGCCGTTCACTTTCCACCACGCGCCGATGCCTCTGAGAATTTCCACGTCCTTCGGGTCCATGCGGCCATCGCCCATCGGCCCAACATTCATCAACGTATTGCCGCCACGCGCCGCCGCCTTTGCGAGCAACTGGATGAAGTGCGAAACCGGTTTGTGCGAATGGTCGAACTTGTTCCAGCCGTAGGATTCGTTGGTCGTGGGAATGCCTTCCCAATCACCGTCGTGCGGAGAAAATTCCGCGGGCCGGTCGGCAGTCGAAGCATAATCGCCCAACCCGCGCACGATGCGGCCATTGATCACGACGCGCGCACTCGCGGCGCGCACGGCTTTCATGATGCGGAGATTTTCCGAGTCCGGCAGCTTGCTCGGCGTGTCGAACCAGAAAATATCCGGATCGTAAAGCTTCACGAGTTCCTGCAACTGCGGAATGGATTTCTCGTCCACGTATTTCCGAGCCTTCGGCAGAAACTCCGGCGTCGTCTCCCACCAGTTGCGCGTGCCGATGAGTTTGTCGCCGCCGGGATTCTGGTAATCCCAATCGTTGCCCGGCGCGTTCTCATTGCCCCAATCGAACGCGTGCGAATAATAGAACCCAAACTTCACGCCATACTTCTTGCAAGCCGCTCGCAAGTCAGCCATCGGGTCATGCTTCCACGGCGTGGCGTCCATGACGTTGTAGTCATTCACCTTCGTCGGCCACATCGCGAAGCCGTCGTGATGTTTGCTCGTGATGATGAAGTAGCCCATGCCCGCTTCCTTCGCCGTGCGAATCCATTCGTCGGCGTTGAAGTTCGTGGGATTGAAAATGCCGGCGACGTTCGTGCGGTACTCGGGAATCGGAATCTTCAAGACGCGCTGGATGTGTTCCGCGTAGCCGCCGCCCTTGCGGCCCTGATACTCGTTGCCAAGCGATGAGTAAACTCCCCAATGCACGAACATCCCGAACTTCGCCTCGCGCCACCAGGCGATGCGCTCGTCGTGCGTCTTCATCGAATCGCGCCACCAGGCCAGCTCGGGGCTGTCCTTGTCGGGAATGGAAAACGGCTGCGCTTGAACTGTGTTCAAACAACCGAGCGCAACCCAGAATTGAAGCGACAACAGACCGCGACGGAATTTTTTGTTCATGGGGAATTGTTATTTCGCGCCCAGAATCACCGGGCCGGAAACTTTGACGGCAATCGTGGCCGAAATTTTGTTCGGCGCAGTTTCCGGCACGGTGATAACGAGACCGTTCTCACTGACCGCGGTGGAAAGTCTTTTGCCCGTGGCGAGCAAGCTCACTGACTCGATTTGGCCGCGCAGCCCAGGCACGAAAAGTTTTCCATCCTTCGGCCAATCGAAGACATGGAGATAAAGCGTCGTCTCCTTGCCATTCACTTTCTTCGTGCAGCGACCCCAATCCAGTTTCGCGAACGGCCCCGCCGTCGTGCCGTAAATCGCCTCGCCATTCACGCGCATCCACTCGCCGACTTCGCGCAGATGTTGAACTGACGGCCCGGGAATCAAACCTTCGCCCGTTGGCCCGACGTTCAGCAAAAAGTTTCCGCCCTTGCTCGCGATGTCCACGAGATTGCGCACGAGCGTTTCGGTCGGCTTCCATTTTTCGTCGTCCTTCTTGTAGCCCCAATGGCCATTCAAGGTCATGCAGGTTTCCCACGGCTTCACGTCGCCGCTTTCGGGAATCTTCTGCTCCGACACCGCGTAGTCGCCCAGGCGATTGCCGACGCGCGCGTTGATGATGCAATCGGGCTGGAGTTGGTGAATCAGCGCGATGAGTTCCTCGCTTTGCTTTTTGGAAATCCTTTCCGGCGTATCGAACCACAGCACGGCAATCGGCCCGTATTGCGTCAACAACTCGCGCACCTGCGGCTTCACCTTGCGCTCGAAGTATTTTGAGAAATCCTTTTTGCTTTCGTCGGGAAAATCCCACGTGTTGCTGCGATAGCCGTCGCGCGTCGGCACGTCCGGGTCTTCCCAATCGCGGCCCAGCGAATAATACGCGCCGAACTTCAATCCCTGTTTACGGCACGCCTCGGCCAGTTCCTTCACCGGATCGCGTTTCCACGGCGTGCGTTTGACAATGTTGTAGTCACTGCTCGGGCTGTTGAACATCGCGAAGCCATCGTGATGCTTCGACGTGATGATCATGTATTTCATCCCGGCGTTCTTCGCGATGCCCACCCATTCGTCGGCGCTGAATTTCACCGGATTGAAGTCGTCAGCGATCTTGGCGTAGTCCTTCAGCGGAATCTGGAGATGCCGCATCATGTGCTCGGTCTTGCCGTCCTGCCCTTTGTAAAAGCAACCGTCCTGCGCGTAGAGTCCCCAGTGAATGAACATCCCGAAGCGCGCCTCGCTCCACCATTGCAGCCGCTTTGCGACCTGCGCGGGTGGTTCGCTGCTCACGAGCTTCTGTCCGTCATGCGCGTCGCCGGTGTCGGCGCTGCCGTCGGGATTCGTTTGAGCATTCAGCGAAAGCGCAAACGCGAACGCGCCTCCGAGGAGCCAAGGCAAGGTCCGGTTCATTTGGATACCGATTGAACAGGCGTGAGCGTGACGCCGCGCAGATCGAAGCCTTTCCAATTTTCCTTGTCCGGCTTCAACTCCAGCGTGCAGTCGCCGGCTTTCGCGACGGAGACCGTTCCCAAATCCACGATGCGATCCTCTTTGGATTCCGCCGCCGGAACTTCCGCGTTGCTGGAATCCTTACCCATCACGACCGCAAGTTTCCCGCCGCCCGCGCCTGCGACGGTGGCTTTGACGAGATAACGGCCTGCCGTGACCGCGTTGAAATCCCACGAGACGCGCGCCTCGGGATTGTCCCAGCGCGTGATGCGCGCGTTCGCGCCGCGTCCTTCCAGATGCGCACGGGCGCGCAGGCTGTTGTGAATGTCGGCGAGTTCCGCGCCGAGCACGAAACGCCCGTCGGCCTGCGCGATGGGCAGGATGCGCTCCACTTGCAGCGGGCCGGTGAATTTGACTTCGATCACGCTGGCAATCGCGTCCGGCGCTTTCGACGGCAGATTCAGAACGACATTTTCTCCGGCTGGTTCAGCGGAAACCTTTTCCTTCGTCGCCAGCACTCTCGCGCTCGTGACTTTGCTGCGCAAACCAGGCACGACGAGTTTTCCGTCAGCCGGCCAGTCGAAAACGTGGAGGTAGAGCGTGCCGCCGTCGCTCGTGACTTTCTTGGTGCAACGTCCCCACGACAGTTTCCAGAACGGGCTGGCGGTTGTGCCGTAAATCGCGTCGCCGTTGACTTTCATCCACGCGCCGACTTCCTTGAGCCGCTGGATGCTCGGTTCGGGAATCAAACCTTCCGCCGTCGGGCCGACGTTGAGCAAATAGTTTCCGCCCTTGCTCACGATGTCCACGAGGTTGCGGATGAGCGTCTCGGTCGGTTTCCAATTGTCGTCGTAACTTTTGTAGCCCCACGTGCCGTTCATGGTCATGCACGTTTCCCAATCGCGATCGCCGAAGCCCGTGGCCGGGATGAATTGCTCCGGCGTCTCAGTGTCGCCCTTGTAACCGCCGCCGAGACGGTTGTTCGTGATGATGCCGGGCCGCAGCGCGAGCAAATCATGCAGCGGCTTGGCGCGCTGCTCATTCATCCAGACCGGCGTGTCCCACCAAAGAATGTCCGGCTTGATGCGCGTGAGAATTTCCCGCACCTGCGGCACGGCGACCTTCGCGAGGTAATCATCGAAGCTGCCCTTGTGCGCCTCATCCCAGCCGTCGCCCTCCTTGTAGCCGTGCGCCTTCGCACCGCCGGGATTGTTCCAATCCTGCGCCTGCGAGTAATAAGTTCCGAATTTCAAACCTTGTTTGTGCGCCGCCTCGCAAAGCGGCGTGATCAAATCTTTCTTGTACGGCGTCGCTTCGGCCACGTTCCATTTCGACGCGTCCGACGGAAACAACGTGAACCCGTCGTGATGTTTCGAAGTGATGACCATGTATTTCATGCCCGCGTCCTTCGCGATCTTCACCCAGTCGTCAGGATTGTATTTCACCGGGTTGAACTGCTTCGCGAAGTCGTGATATTCGGCGACGGGAATTTTCGCGTTGAGCATGATCCATTCGCCGATGCCTTTGACCTGTTCGCCCTTGTAAGTTCCCGCGGGCACGGCATAGACGCCCCAGTGGATGAACATGCCGAACTTCGCCTCGCGAAACCACGCCATGCGCGCGTCGCGTTCGGCTTTCGTTTCTTCCGCCACTGCGGTCGCGGCCAGGCCGGAGATGCCGAGCGCGCAAGCCACCAACGCGGTCGGCGCAAAGTTTAGCAAACGTTTCACGAGCGTGGATTTCAGAAATGAATTGGCTTTCATGCTTCCAAATTAACAACGAACGGCGGCGTGAGGGATAGAACATTCGTTGAATGGAGTTTCCGTTCGCCCAAAGATGATTCCGTCAGGTAAAAGTTTTCCCGGCAACTCACGACTGCGGCGCAGCTTGTTTTGGTCACGCCCGGTCGGCGCGCGGGCAGCGAAGTCCATCCGATGACGAAACCGGCGAGCCAAGCCGGAACGGCAAGTATTTCGGCTCAGTGCAGCGACTCCTCGTCAGTGCGGCGCGGTTCGGGAAGCAGCAACAACGTCCGATACGAAGGCTTTCCCGAGCTGAACTTGGCCGCGAGTTCGGCATAACGCGCGTCGCGGAATTTCAGTCCGCCCAGCCGCGCCAGTGAGCCGAACCCATCCGGCGACCAACCGCCGAGTTGCTGATAGGTCCATTTCTTCTCGCGCAAGGCGAACGGCGCCAGAAAATCCAGCGCCTTGTGGATGCTGCGTCCGTCCGGTGTTTCGTAATTCCACAAATCCTCGCCGACGCACTCGCCGAGTTTCGCCAGGGACATAAGCCCGGAAAGATTCGCTGTGCTGTAACTCCACGCCTTGGTGCGCGCGAGTTCGAGCGGCTGACGGCCATCCGGTTCGATTTGCGCGGCGATACGTTTTGCCTTGGCGGTGCGGAGAACGTTGGTCGCGAACTCCCAATCTCCGAGAAACAGGGCAAACGACGACACCTGCATGTCGTAGTAAGTGCCGTGATTGTTTTTCGCCGCGGACTCGTCCCTGCCGTTTTCGCTCTCGCGCATCCAGCGCAAAAATTCGGTGAACCATTTCTCCAACGCGCGCTGGTCCGCTTCCGGCCACGACTTCGCGCCGGCGAGCAGGCCCACGCCATCCACGACGCGCGTCAAGCCGCGCGACTCGATCAGGCCGATGCCGCGACCGTCATTCACTCCCCGAACGGCTTGGGCGTATTGAAAATGCGGATTCATCCGCGTGGCCGGGTCGAGAAACCAGACGCGCAAAAACTCCGCCGCCTTGACCGCATACTTTTCTTCACCGGTGAAATAGTAAGCCAACGCCAGCGTCTCGACTTTCTCCGGCATTCCCAAAATGTTTCCGTGATCGGGGATCTTGTAGATTTCCGGATTCCGTTCGCCGTCGCGCCGGATGTAAGGCAGGCCGTTGGACGTGGCCGGGTTAGGCCAGAAATACGGCGCCATGCTCATGTAATCATGCTTGTCGCCGCTTGTCGGCGTGACGGTTTTGTCCATCACCGAAACCGGTTTTGATTTCAAAAGCTCCTTCGCGTCCTTCTCCAACGCGGCCAGCGCCGACTCAAAATTTTTATCTCCGGCAACAATTTTTTGCCGCGATTCCGCCAGGTGTTTTGCATCCAGCAGGAACACGCGCGGCGCGGCAGACTTCGCGGCTGGCGGCGTGTTCGTTTCCGCTGCCGGCGAAAGCAGCGTCCAGAAGAGTAGCGCAACCAACGCAACTGGAGCGCGGCGTTCACGCCGCTTCACGGTTCGAATCAAACTCGCCGCGCAATTGAATATCAGACGCCCGGGGCGCTTGGACGCTGAAGCGGGCTGAAGCCCGCGCTCCGCTTTTGATATGTGTCTCATTTGCGTTTCAATTTCACGATCGCCGCCGTCGCCGCCGGGACTTTCACTGCTAACACGCCCTGCTCGTTGACTACTTGGCCCGCGCTCCATTCACCATTCCAACTCGCGTCGTTCTTGATCTCCGCGCCGCCGAGGGTGATTCCAGACTTGGCGGCAACGTCGCCGTCAGTTGCCGCGAGCAGCATGACCTGTCCGTTCGCATAGTTTTCCAATCCCGTGAGCAGCACTGTCGCGCCGCGCGCGCCCGCTCCATGCTCCTTGTTGATGAGCGTGACGAAAAGATTTTTATCATCCGCCAGCACGCCGTAGCTCGAAAGGTTTTCTCCCGAACTCGTCAGCGATTGGATGGGCACGATCCACCCGCGACCGCCGAGATCGAACGCCTTGATCGCGTAACCGAGCGGGCGGATTCGATAGCCGTTCGTCGTGGAGTGATACGCCGTGTATTTGGACGGCTGGAGCGAGCTGCCCGCCGCCACCTTGTCGCCGCCGTGAAAATTCAATCCCGCCGCATCGTGCGCCGCCCACCAGTGCATGAAGTCCAGTCCCCACAGCGCCGACGCAAAAGTATCGCTCACATTCGTCGCGCCGCCGTTGAAGTAATTGTTCACCTCTTCGAGCCGATACGACAGGCCGTTCGTCAACGCCATCGGCACGAAGCCGTCGTGCAAGCGTTGATAGACGCGCACGAAATCGTTCGACAACATCCGCGCGCGCCCGATCTCCGGCGTGGGGACCTTGTTGCCCGCACCGCCGGCATAGAGGTGCATCACGCACATCGTCACGTTATTTGAGCGACCGAAGTCCGCGATGAACCGCCGCGCCCAATCGGCATTGTTGTGGACCGCCGGCCCGCAGAACTTCACCCCGGGAACAGCGGCGATGATCGTGTCGGCAAATTGCTTCCACGCCTTGCGGTAATCCGCGTAGGAAAATTTCTCCGCCGACGCGCCCATCCGTTCCGAGTTGGGGCGCGTGTCCACCTTTTCCACCGGATACGCGCTCGGCTCCTGGCCGATGGAAAAACATTCCATCTGCGGCGCGTAACGGTCCATGATGTATTTCACCGTCTTCGCCGCATCATTCGGATCGCCGTTGCGCAGACGCAAACAGTAAATGACTTTTACTCCCGCCGACTTCGCGAAACCAAATAAGCTGTCCAAGTCCGCTTCGCTCGGAAGTTTCTTGGCATCACGATCCGAAGTGTTCCCGCCGATGCGCAGGCTCCTGATGCCGAACTGGTGAAACAGATTGATGAGCGACTGATTGTCAGCGCGAAAATAATGAACGCCGTTCGCATCCGGCAACAACTGCGCAACTTCAAAACTGAATCCAGAAAAATCCTCCGGAATCATTCTGCCACTCAGGTGCGGCGTGACGCTGATCATCACCGCATCATCCTTCGGCGGCATTCCCGCTCGATTCGCCGCGTAGCGAATACTCTGCGTCAGCAGCTTTCGATAGTTCTCATTCTCGAATGCCTCTCGGCCGTGCCCGAGTTGAAGATAAACGACGCGCGACCTGCCCTCGTTGCGCAGCCAACCGAGCGGCCTGCCGCTCTTCGGATGTGTCGTGCTGATGAGCGGCGTCACGTCTTTCCCGACGCGATAGCCCCAGTAAATCTCGTCGTGAATCGTGAAGTCTTTCAGCCCCCAGGTCACCGCTTGATTGGTGGAAACAATCGTTACCGGAATTTCCACGTCGTGCTGATAGCCGACATCTGCCGTCGCCACGCCGCTTTTCCCGTCGTCCTCTGGATAGCGCCCGCCGATGATCTGCTCATACTCCGGCCAGTGCTGATACGAAACCAGCGCGTGATGCAACACCACCAACCCGATTCCCTTTTCAAACAGCGCCATGAACTTCGCCTTCTGCGCCTCCGTGATTTCCTTTGGCATGTCGTAGAGCACCACCACGCCGTAACTGAGAAGATCATCGCGTTCAAAAACCGTGGCGTTCGTTTTCGATTCATGCGCCGCGGCGGTGAAAGCAATCTCCGGATTGTCGGAAAACATTTTGAAGAACGGCTCTTTCTCAAAGCCATGCCCGCCCGTCACCCCGAGCACTTTGATTTTGTCGGCGGCCTCAGCCGCCGGTGATTGGGCGACCATCATCACGAGCGGCAGAATTGCGCAAAGCGAGCGTAGTGTTTTCATCTTCATTTCCTGCTTTCGGTCTGAGGTCGGACTGTGTTCTCTTCCCGCCCGTTGCCGGGATAATAACGGTCCACCGGTTGCACGACGACACGCGCCGGGCCGATGGGTGGCAGACAAGCCGTGAATAGAGCGATAACTTCTCCCCGCTCATTCGTGTAAACAAACGGACGCTCCCGCCGACTAAACGTCTCGGAAGTTCCGTCATCGTAAACCACTGTTTTGGTGAACACCGGTTCGCGACGCATCAACGTGTAGTGAATCCCGTCCGTTGAAAAATACTGAGCGCCCGCCTTGCCCGTGCCGGTGGCTTTCCCCTTCCAGTCGTTGAGCAAAATGTTGTACTGGCCGTTCGCCCACCAAATGGTCGGGTCTTCGAGTTCACAATCGTTCGGCAACAAATTGTCGCCGTTCGCCACGACTGCGTAAGGCGCGTCGTAAGCCGGAGCGGTGAAGGCGATGCCGCGATTCACTCCGCTCTTGTCGCGCAGCCGGCCAAACACGTAAACGCTCGCATCCGGTTTGACGAGGATCGCCGGATTGCTCACGCGCATCGCGATCTTGTCCCGCCGCGTCCACGGGCCGGTGACGGAATCCGCGTCGGCAAAACCGGTTTCGTTCGAGGAGTCAATGTAGTAGAGGACGAACTTGCCGCCCGCTCGCACGATCTTGACGTTATGAATACGCGTGTTGTCCCAGTTGTCCGTGCGTTTCTGCAAAACGATTTCCTGAAACGCGTATGGGCCGAAAAGATTTGTGGAGGTGGCACGCACGCACTCGCTGTATTTCGTCCAGCCGCCCAAGCCATATTTCGCCGGCCAGCGCGAGGCGAACATCTGATACGTGTCGCCGACATTGATGACCGAGGAACACCAGATGATTTGACCGTCCATCCGGAAGCCGCCGTTCTTCACCGCTGGTAACAGACAGTCTTTCAGGCTGCGCTTCTCTAATTTCGCCGCAGGAGTGTTTGTCGTGTCAGCCGCAACGCTGCTCAGTGCTGTAATCAGCAGAAGCAAAACGGCTGCGATACCGGAATGTGCTTTCACGGTTCACCTTTCTTCGCCGGCTCGGCGGACTTCTCCCAGACTTTAATGTTCCGAAAACGCGCCTCGGAACGTTCGCTGTTCTTCCGCGAATAAACGCCGCACTTGAAATAATACTCCCGCGGCCCGCGACTTCGATACGCACCGGCGAGCACGTCGTCCACGTAAATCCTGATCTGGCCGTTCGTCCCCGGGTCGCTGGTCACTTTCAAATTCCACCAGTTGCCGATGGCGTTGGTCTTGATGACATCGCGGTTGCCAACGGTCACTCGGCCATCCGGGTGCGCGATGATCATCGTGACCGGGCCGTGCGCCGCGTCGAACACCTGCGCGATGCACGCGGACGTTCCCGCCGCGACATTCACGTCGGCGTCAAACATGTGCTCGCCGGTCTTGAAGCTTTCCACGCGCATCTCCGTGCGCGCCGTCGTTTTGTTGGGCGGTGGTTCGTGCGGCTTGTCGGTGAAATAAACCCAGAAGTCGTGAAGGTTATTCGTCGGATCGAAGTGGTAACGATCTTTTACCTCGAGGTCGTACGGCTTTTGAATTTTGTATTTCAGTGGAATCTGCTTCCAACCTTGAGTAAGCGCCGTCGCTTCGTCCGCCCGCGCCGGGAACGTGCCGACGCACAAGCCAGCCACAATCAGCATGTGAAGTTGTCGCGAGTGCGTCATCATGCGAAGCGCCCGTTAGCGCATCAACTCCTGCTCCTCGTCCCTGCCCGGTTCATCGAGCAATTGGATGCACGAAGCCGGCCCGAGATCGGGATTTTCCCATTCATTGAAGGCCCACACGACTTTCTTCTCCGGCGTCACCTCGATGACCTGAACAATCTTCGGCCAGTCTGGTTTCTTCACGCGCGCAGTCCAGTTGCAGATTACGGTGTTGCCGCTGGCGAGCCGGATTGCTTGATGAACGCTGTTGATCTTGATGCCGGGCAGATCGCCGTCCTTGAGTTGCCAAACGACCTCACCCTTCGGATTGATCTCGCGCGCAAAAGCATTTTGATTCCCGCCGATGAGCGTGTTGCCGTTCTTGAGACGCGTCGCGTGCCAGACCGACGGCGCGTCGCACGACCAGATTTCTTTCCAGTCACGATCGTACTCGATGACCTTGCTGAGGTTCATGTGCGCTAGGAGATACGTGCCGGCTTTCGTCATCCGCACGTTGCGGAACTGGCCGTGAATGGACTTCGCATCCACCGGCTCTTTGGTTTTCACGGCGTGCTCCATCTCCATCTTGCCGGTCTTGAGATTGTAGAGATAAAGCTTCGCCGGAATTCCGTTCTGCATGAACAGCACCTTGTCCATGCCGATGGGTTGCGCCGAGTGACACTCCGCCCAGATGGCTTTGCCGTCCGCGTTCGTGCCAATCGCTGGACAGCGATAGTCGTAAATCGTTTTTTCGTCGCCGGTGATTTTTCGCCAGCCCGTCTTGTAGGCGAACACGATGTCGCCATTCGACAGCCGGTGCATGTCCGAGTATTCGCTCTCCTGACCGTTGAACTCGTCCTTGCGCGGAATCTGATACGTCCAAATCACTTTGCCACCGCGAACAAGAAACATAGTGCAATTGGTTTTTCGCGTGTCCCACTCGCCGCTGTAAAGGAAG
>SCTL01000856.1 GCA_004297495.1 Verrucomicrobiota bacterium | reverse complement strand
AACGAGGCTGGCGAAGGTGAGCCCGGCCCAGCGATTGCGCACAAGGAAGAAGACGGCGGCGAGCGTGAGGACGAGATTCGAGTAGAGCGTGAACGAACCGACGTGCGTGATGACCGACGAATAATACGCGAGCCCGACGGCGAACAATGCGAGCACTTCGGATTTTTTCCGGTCCGCAATCCACGTCATGAACCCGGCCCAGCCGAGCAGCAACGCGCCATCCAGCACGGCGCTCTCGATGATTTTCAAGTTGGCCACGTGATGCGCCGCGTAGGTCGTGAAATAAACCGCTGCCAATCCGCCGGCGAACAAAACCTGCGCGTAATTCTTCAGCGATTCTTTCGCGGCCTTGCGCTGCCACCACGCGCCCGCGCCGAGCAGCAAGCCGCTGGCGAGATAAAGCAGGCCAACCTTGCCGCCCGCGCCGAGTTTTTGATACGCGAGGTTGACGAAGAAACCGCACGCCGTGAGCAGCATCACCACGCCGATGCGCACGAGCCAGTAAGTGCCCAGGCGCATCTCGAAGGACGGCTTCGGTTGCGGCGGCTCGCTTTCGCGGGGCGGCAGAGGCGGAATCAGTGGCGGCGCGGGCGGCGTTTCGGAAATGAATGAGCGCGGAGATTCTTCTGCTTTCTGTGTCGCCGCGGCTTCGGCGAGAGGCAACACCGGAATCGGCGGTGGCGTGGCTGGTGTGGCGCCGCCGGACAAACGCGTGAGTTGTCCGCAGAACGGGCAATTCACCACCGAGCCGGCGATGCTCATGGGAAATTCAATCTCGCGTTCGCACTGCGCGCATTGGCAGGCGCGAAAACCTTCGGGTGGCAAACTGCCGCTGGCGGCGCGCGCGGCGGGCGTTTCAACGGAAGCCGGTTCAAAAGTCGCTGCGGATTCTTCAACCACGGGCGCGGGCGGAATTTCAACTTCAGCGATGATTGGCGGCGCAGGTTCAGGCGTTGGCGCGGGAATCGCAGCAACGATTTCTTCGCGGCGTGCGAGGCGTTGCTCAAAATTGCCAATGTTCTCAGCCAGTGCCTGGAGTTGCGCCTGCAACTGTGCGTGGCTGGCTTTGAGCTGTTCGAGTTCGACCCGATCCGATTCGTTCATGGTCGCATGGTGGTGGTTGACCGATTGTCAGCGGACTGAAAGACCTGAACTCGTTCCCATTTGATGGCTTTCGCGCGCAAAGAGTCGAGCAAAATCCCGGCAGAACAGAAACGTGATCCAGAACGCGGCGCAAATCAGCGCCAGCGCGGCCAACCGGCCCAACACGCGCCGCCGCTTGCCTCGATGACGCAAACTCGAATTGCATTTCATGGCGCGACACTATCAGGAGACCGTGACAGCGCGTTAATTGATAAACTTGCCGCGCGCATCGGATTTCGTGATGCCGGAGCGCGGACGCCTCGTCCGCGTGAATCACGGGCAATGAAACTCGCGGACGAGGCGTCCGCGCTCCGTTCGCCTCGGAAGTTTTTCATTTCGCCGCGCGGTGATTTGCGGCACTCTAGCGTTGAATTTATGGGCAAACGACGCGAAGCCCGCGAACGCGCGGTGCAATTCCTGTTTCAACACGATCTGAATCCTCCCGATGACATTGAGGCGGCGCTGGATGAATTCTGGAGTTCGCAGCGCGCCGCCGCGATCGCCGACGAAAAGGGCAAGGCGCACTGGGGCGAGAAAGTCGAGTTGCCGCCGCCCACGACCGAGGAGGCCGAGATGCGCCTGTTTTCCGAGCCGCTCATCCGCGGCACGCTCCAGCACTGCGACGCAATTGACGAGCACATCAAGAAGCACGTGAAGAACTGGGATTTC
>SCTL01000855.1 GCA_004297495.1 Verrucomicrobiota bacterium | reverse complement strand
CATGCGACGGCGGGAATAGAACATGTAGAACTGGCCGTCGTCATCGCGGAAGATTTCGGCGTCAATTGTGGACTTCTGTTCGATGGGAAAAGGGCTCCAGCCCGTGCCGGGAAAGATGTCCTTGCCGTCCAGCGTGCGAAAGGGACCGGTCAGATGGTCGGAAACGGTGGCGGTGATTTTTCCATCCAGCGTCGGGAACAGGTAGTAGCGACCGTCGTGCTTCACCGGAGCGCTGGGCGCCCAGTATTTGGAGTTGAAGTTGTCGGGGAAGATGGAGCCTTCAAAGCTCCAGTTGACGAAGTCGCGGGACTTCCAGACCACGGGCGTGCCCGAAGTTTCGAGATGCCGGCCCCAGCCGTCGGTCGTGGCGTAGCAGTAAAAGACGCCATCAATGTCAACGATGCTGGCATCGGCCACCATGTCGGGGATGAGCGGACGACCGAACGGATGCGCCGTGGTCGCGGCGAGGGACGAGGCGCAGGAGGCCAGCAGGCCGGCGGCAAAAAGAAAAGGAAGGCGGAGGAACATGGGATTTAGCGAGTCAGGGCTGAATCGTAGCGATAGGTGAAGGAATCAAAGTCGGCGTAACCGGCCTCGCCCGAATTGTTGTAAGAGAACAGGCCGATGCGTTCGCCCCGGTAGTCGGCCCA
Source organism: Verrucomicrobiota bacterium (assembly GCA_004297495.1). GTDB lineage: Bacteria > Verrucomicrobiota > Verrucomicrobiia > Limisphaerales > JADLHS01 > SCTL01. The sequence continues at coordinate 1,785 of SCTL01000855.1, read as the reverse complement.
AGCGAACTGGTAGGGTTCGCCGAGTGACGTGAACGACTTGCCGTCGGTGCTGTAAGAAAACCGGCAGACACCGTCCACGCCCCACTCGGAGCGCAGCCACAGCGGTTTCGTGGTGAGCGCGGGGCCGCGCAGGATCGTTTGGTTTCGCGCCGACTCGATCGTGAGCACGCCGTTCTCCCGGCGCACCGCGATGGTGGCGTAGTTCCGATTGTAATGGCAGAGGCCCGCGACCTGGCCGTTGGCCATGCCGGCGGGATCGAACTCGACGGTGACGGCATTGCGCTGGGTGCGCATGACGCGCTGCGTGAGGGTGTTTCCGGCGCGCTTGAGATCGTCGCGCCGGAGCGGCTTCCAAGCGTGCAGGCGCAGCCAGCCGGGTCGCTCGGAGAGCGACCACTTGTCGGCGCGCGGCTGGTAGTTCCACTCCCATTGGACGGCGAGTTTGGGACCGCTGAAATCGTCATCCGTTTGCAGCGTGACCATCGGCGCATTCGTCTCTGGTTTGCGGCCCGACCAAACCATCTTCCCGATGCCATCGCTTCCGACTTCGCCAAAAATCGGCCAGCCGTCCACCCACGTGGCCGGCAGCAGACTCGCGCAGCGCCCCTCCCAATCGCCCGCGCCGTGATGGGTGAAGAAATACCAGTTCCCCTGTTCCGTTTGCACGAGGCCGCCCTGATTCGGCTCGCGCGCCTCGCGCTGCGCATGGCTGAGTTGACGCTTCTCGGTGTAGGGACCGGCGATGTTGGTCGCGCGTTGCATCATCACGTAGCGGCCCACGTCCGGCTGGTGTTCGCTGTAGAAGTGGTAGTAGTCGCCGTTGATCTTATAGAGCTTGTTGGCTTCGCGGTGTGAACCTTCGTTTATCAGCAGGCGCGACCCGGGGACGAGATCGCGGCCATCCGGCGTGAGCTTGAACAGCCACGTTTTGTAGCCGCCTTTGAAATGTGTACCCACGAAGTAGCCCTGGCCATCGTCGTCCCAGAACGGACAGCAATCATCCCAGCCCGCTTCATTCATCACGCGGTGCAACGGCTCCCACGGACCTTCCGTATTTTTCGCCGTGCTTAGGAAATAACCTTCGTCCGGCGTTCCGAAATAAACCCAGAACTTGCCGGCATGGTGTCGGATCGCGCCGGCCCACACGCCGCGTCCGTAGCGATTCATGCGATCCCAATTCAGCTCCGGCCCGATCTGTGTCACGTCGTCAATGACGTGGCTGAGGATGCGCCAGTTGACCAAGTCCTTCGAGTGCAGAATCACCATGCCGGGCGAATACTGGAACGTGGAGGAAATGGCGTAATAGTCCGCACCGACGCGGATGCAATCAATGTCGCTGTAATCGGCCGGCAGCACCGGATTGCGATACGTGCCGTCGCCTTGATCGCCCCAAGCCTTCGGAAGTTCACTTTGAGAGCCAGGCGCATTGGCAGCGATTGCCGCACTGGCTGCCAGCATCAACCCTAAAAAGTAGATCGAACGTCTTCTTTTCATTGCGCGTGTTTTACCGGGATCAATTCCGCGGCGTCTGGATAAGGCGACACCTCGGCGGCCTTGAGGGTTGCGCCGTTGATCGTCTGTCGCAGGCCGAGCGCAAGCACATTTTTACCGCCGAAATTCAGCCAGCATTCGGGCAAATAAAATTCTCGCTGCGGTCCGGCCTCCCAGTGCTTCCCGATGTCGTGGCCGTTGAGCCACATGAAACCATTGCCCGACGCATTGATCAACAGCCGCCATGGAATCCATTGCCCCACGGGCGTCGCGGGCAGCTCGAACTCCAGCCGA
>SCTL01000076.1 GCA_004297495.1 Verrucomicrobiota bacterium | reverse complement strand
GCGGCGACGAGTGGCAAATCAAACTTCTCGCCGCGCGCCAGAAACTGTTGCGGCGTGAGTGGCGATTCAATTCGAGGCAACCACGGCGAGCCGCATTGCTTCGCCGCTTCAATCGCGACTTGCTGCCACTTCTCCACTTTTGAGGCCGAGTCTTCTTTGTCCAAGTGAGTCACGACGCGCGTGGTGAGCAGCGGCACGATGCGCGCCACGCCGAGTTCCGTCGCCTTTTGCAGAATCGCATCGAACGCTTTTGGTTTCGGCACGGCCTGCAACAAGGTGATTTGCGCCGGCGGAGCAGGGGAACGCGTCCGCTCCGTGACGCGCAGCGCGACGTGTTTCTTGGCGACGTCCGCAATCTGGCAGCCAATCACCTGACCGCAACCGTCGAGCACCGTGACCACGTCGCCACGCTGCAACCTCAACACGCGCGCGGCGTGATGCGCCTCGCGCTCCGGCAGCAGGATTTCTTCACCGGCGCACTGGGCGGTCGGGAGATAGAAACGGTGCATGGGGGGGATTTATGATTTACGATTGATGATTTACGATTGGAAGAAATCCAGCGCGTCCGAATCGCTGCGTAATCATCAATCGTAAATCGTAAATCATAAATGGAAGTTCATTGGAAAAGCCGCTTGGCCTTCTCAAAAAAACTCTGGCTCTTCGGGTTTTCTTTCCCGCTGCACAGGTCCGAGAACTCCTGCAACTTCGCTTTCTGCGTGGACGAAAGGTGCGTGGGCACTTCCACATCAATGCGCACGTGCAAGTCGCCGTGACCGTAGCCTTGAAGATTTCTCGCGCCCTTGCCTTTGAGCCGGAAGAGCGTGCCGGGCTGCGTACCGGGCGGAACTTTGATCACGGCCTTGCCGTTGAGCGTGGGCACTTCAATCTCCGCGCCGAGCGAAGCCTGAACAAAACTCACCGGGACTTCGCACAGCAAATCGTCGCCGTCGCGCTGAAAGATTTCGTGGGCCTTCACGTGCAAGACCACGTAAAGATCGCCGGGCGGTCCGCCGCGCAATCCCGCCGAGCCGTTGCCGGAGGAACGCAGACGCGCGCCCGTGTCCACGCCCGCCGGAATGCGGAGCTTGATGGTTGAGGGCTGATCGCGCCGGCCTGAGCCGTGACAAGTGCGGCAGGGATGTTCCACGACCTTGCCTACACCTTCACAAGTGGGGCAAATTTGTCGGATGGATATGAACGACTGTTGCCTGATTACTTCTCCGCGCCCGTGGCACGTCGGGCAGGTCTTGGTTTTGGAACCAGGTTGCGCGCCCGAGCCTTCGCAACTGCCGCAGCGCTCGGGCTTGGTGACGGTGATTTCCTTTTCGCAACCGAGCACCGCTTCCTCGAATTCAATTTCCAGATCGTATCGCAGATCATCGCCGCGTTGCGGTTGCGTGGGATCAGAACGTCCGCCGCCACCGCCGAAGAACTGATCGAAGATGGTTTGCCCGCCGAACACCTCGCGGAAAATGTCGAACGGATCGTGAAATCCGCCGCCCGCACCGGCCCGACCTGCGCGCGCGCGTGGATCGAACGCGTCATGGCCGTATTGATCGTAGGCCGCGCGTTTCTGTCCATCGCTCAACGCCTCATAAGCCTCGCCGAGTTCCTTGAAGCGCTCCTCGGCGGTGTGGTCGCCGGGATTTTTGTCCGGATGAAATTTGACGGCGAGTTTGCGGTAAGCCTTCTTGATGTCCTCGTCTGACGAGTCGCGGGACACGCCGAGGATTTCGTAATAGTCGCGTTTGGCCATGGGAACGTGATGCGTGGTGCGTGGTGCGTGGTGCCGCGAATTACGCCCCGGGCTTCTTCGCGACAATCACCGTGGCGGGCCGGAGCAGGCGCTCGCGCAATTTGTAGCCCTTGCGCAACTGCTGCACCACGCTGCCCTCGGCCGCGTCGGCGGATTCCTGCTGCGAGACGGCCTCGTGCAAGTTTGGATCGAATGGTTTGCCCGTCGCGTCCACTTCTTCGAGGCCGGCCTCGACCAATGCGTTCTTCAACTGCTGCTGGATCATCGCAATGCCCGCCTGCAAGGATTGTCCGCTGGCCGCCGGGCTGTTCTGTGCCGCGCCCAGCGCCATCTCGAAATTGTCCAGCACGGGAATGATTTTTTGCAGCAAACCTTCGTTGGCGAACTTGACCGCGTCCTGTCGCTCGCGCGCGGCGCGCTTTTTGAAATTCTCGAAATCCGCCGTGGTGCGCAGGAAGCGATCCCAATTCTCGTCCGCCTTGGCGGCACGGGATTTCAAGTCGTCCAGTTCTTGCGGCGTCAACTGATGCAATTCCACCGGCTGCCCGGCGTCAGGGGCGGCGGGCGCTTCTTCCGTCTTGTCCTTCGATTTACTCATGCTTTAACGAATCCGGTTTTGGAACGCGCAATTTAGCGGAATTACAGTGGCCGGGCAATCTGGTTTGTTGGTTGGCAAGGTTCGGAGTGCCGCGTCTAAGCTGTAATGCCACCGCCGAATGCGGAACTGCAAGCGTCGGAACTACAATCAGACGTCGCTCAAGTCCAAAGCTTCGCCGGATATTCGCCGCGCTTGATCAACGCCTGAATGCTCTCGACCACGCGGGGGCGATCTTCGCGATACGTCACGCCGAACCACGAATCGTTCGTGCGCAACACTTTCACCTTCGCCTGTCCGCCGGTGACCAGTTCGCCCACAGTGGCGGGAATGTAGCACTCGGACTTTTGCTCCTGCCCACTCTTCGTCAAAAACTCGGTGAACCGCGCGCGCAGTTGCGGGAACAGCGTGGGCGTGAAGCCCCAGAAATTCATCGAGACCGCTTCGTCGCCGGTAAGCTTGGTGATTTTTCCGTCGGCCTCGGTGTTTTTCGCGCCGTTGCCGTCCGGCTCGATCTTCATCATCTCGACAATGTTCGTGAGATAAGCATTTCCGTCCACGCGCGAAACGCCGCGCGCGACGCTGCCAAATTGGGACAGCGTGTTGCGCAAAATGAATCCGACCATCGCGTAATCCGGCGTGCCGGAGTTCAGGTGTTGCGCGAGAATTTTGTAGGCTTGCTGGCCGTAAAAATCGTCGGCGTTGATGGCGGCAAAGGGTTCTTTGATGACGCCGTCGGCCATGAGGATCGCGTGCGTCGTGCCCCACGGCTTGGTGCGGCCGGCGGGAACGGAAAATCCCGGCGGCAGTTTGTCGAGTTCCTGAAAGACGTATTCGACCGGCGCGCGTTTCTCGAAGCGTGCGCCGACGATTTCGCGGAACTGCGCCTCGATGTCCTTGCGGATGACGAACACGATTTTGCCGAAGCCGGCGCGCAGCGCGTCGAAGATCGAGTAGTCAATGATCGTCTCGCCGGCCGGGCCGACGGGATCAATTTGTTTCAGTCCGCCGTAACGGCTGCCCATGCCAGCGGCCAACACGAGTAAGGTTGGTTTGCTCATTTTATTAAAAAGTTTCTGAATTTAGTCCGCGCTGGCGCATCCGGTAGGACTCGAACCTACAACCTTCTGATCCGAAGTCAGAAGCTCTATCCAATTGAGCTACGGATGCACGACGTGCGAACAGTTGGTTCACTTCGGGTCGAGCCTAACGACCGACGCGCGGGAAAAAAAGTCAAAAGCTCGCCCACTGAACTGCTGGTCGGAGTTCAAGCTACAGCTTCTCCGCACTCCCGCACGCAATCGCGCAAACTCTAACTTCTCAAACCCCGCCAAACCGCCGGTTGCGTTTGGCGTATTCCTCCAGCGCCGCGTAGAACTGTGCCTTGCGAAAATCCGGCCAGAGCGTCTGCGTGATGACGAGTTCCGCGTAGCTGATCTGCCAAAGGAGAAAATTGCTCACGCGCATTTCACCGCTCGTGCGAATGAGCAGGTCGGGATCGGGATAATGGCGCGTCCAGAGATTTTCCGAGACGACGCGTTCGTTGATGTCCGCCGGATCGAGCTTGCCGGCTTTGACCTTCGTGGCAATGGCGCGCACGGCTTCCACGATCTCGATGCGGCTGCCATAGCTCAACGCCAGCACGAGCGTGAGGCCGTTGTTCTTCGCGAGCGCGTCGCGGGATTTCTGCAACTGCTCCTGCACGTTTTCCGGCAGGCGATAAATCTGCCCGATGGCTTCGAGCTTCACGTTGCTCTTGTCGAGTTCGCGCGTCTCGGACTTGAGGTAGTGGATGAGATACTTCATCAACGCGTCCACCTCGTCCTTGGGGCGATTCCAATTCTCGGCGGAGAACGCGTAGAGCGTGAGATATTTGATGCCGAGTTCGCCGGCGGTGCGGATGATTTCGCGCGCCGAATCCGCGCCGCGCCGGTGGCCCTCGACGCGCGGCAAGTGACGCTGCTTCGCCCAACGCCCGTTGCCATCCATGATCACCGCGACGTGCTGCGGCAACTGGGCTTTCGCTTCAGGCGAAAGATGGGGCGTCGCGCTCACACAAAAATCGTCTGCTCCCGGCCCGGGCCGACGGACGCGATGTAAAGCTTCGCGCCAGTCAACTCCGCGATGGCTTTCAAGTAAGCCCGCGCTTTCGGCGGCAGTTGTTTCCACGATTTGCATTTGTCGGTCGGCGTGCGCCAGCCTTCGAACTCCGCATACACCGGCTCGCACTGCGCCAGAATCGCCGCGTCGTTCGGCACGTAATCGTAGCGTTTCTTCCCGTGCCGATACGCGATGCAAACTTTGATCGTCTCCACGGTGTCGAGGCCGTCGAGATTTGTGACCGCGAGATCGTCAATGCCGTTCACCATCGTCGCGTGACGCGTGGCCACGGAATCAAACCAGCCGCAGCGCCGCGCGCGGCCCGTCGTCGCGCCGAACTCGCGGCCCATGCCATGCAACAGGTCGGAGATTTCCTGGTTCTCCGTCGGCAACGGCCCCTCGCCCACGCGCGTCGTGTAAGCCTTCATCACGCCCACCACGCGGTCCATGCGATGCGGCGGCACGCCCGAACCGGTGCACGCGCCGCCCGCCGTCGTGTTCGACGACGTGACGAAGGGATACGTGCCGTGATCAATGTCGAGAAACGTTCCCTGCGCGCCCTCGAACAAAATATCCTCCCCGCGCCTGATCGCGTGATGCAGGAGCACAACCGTGTTTTGCACGAACGGTTTGAGGAAACGCCCCGCCTTGTCGTATTCGGCGAAAACTTTTTTGAAGGAGAGCGGTTTCGCGCCGAGCGATTTCAAGACGATGTTGTTCTCCTTGATGCGCGCGGAAAGTTTTTCCTTCAGCTTCGCGGAGTCCACGAGATCGGCGATGCGCAGCCCGACGCGCGCTGCCTTGTCGCCGTAAGCCGGGCCGATGCCGCGCTTGGTCGTGCCGATTTTGTTTTTACCCTTGATGACTTCGCGTTGCGAATCGAGTTCGCGATGATACGGCAACACCACGTGCGCCGTCTCACTCAGCACGAAATTCTTCGGCGTGACCTTGATGCCATGCTTCGCCAATCCCTCCATCTCATGCACGAGGCCGAGCGGGTCGCACACGACACCGTTGCCGATGACGCAGAGTTTGTTTTTGCGGAGGATGCCGGAGGGGATGAGGTGCAGGACGGATTTCCTGCCGTTCACAATGACCGTGTGCCCCGCGTTGTTGCCGCCGGCGTAGCGGACGACCACGTCCGCCGACTCGGTGAGCACGTCAATGATTTTGCCTTTGCCCTCGTCGCCCCATTGGGCGCCGACCAGAATTGTGTTTGCCATGTTAGGAACAAAAAACCCCGATGAAATCGGGGCAAAGCGTCTTGTCTTTGCCGAGGGAAACTAGAAAAGCTCGCGAATACGGTCAAGCTTGGAGTAAACGCCGAACGGAGGCCTATGACCCGCAGCGGTTGGGCTGGGGTCGCCGGGCCAGATCCGCTTTCGCTTCCGAGTCACCAGTTGTGCGAACGACTACCTCTTGCTCAACGAGTGATCTTGCAGTTCGGCAACGCCTGCTGAAGTTTGCCGACGCCGTCCTCGGTGACCTTGGTTTTGGTAAGGTCTAAATCTTTGAGGTTGGTCAGCCCTTTCAGATGCTCAAGGCCGGCGTCCGTCACTGGCGTGTCGCTGAGACTCAGGTAACTCAACCCGAGTCCTTTCAGATGCTCCAGCCCGGCGTCGGACACTTTGGTGTGAGCGAGATACAAGGTCCGGAGCTTGGTCAAGCCTTGGAGAAGTTCGAGGCCGGCGTCGGTGATTTTGGTTTCCTGAAGGTAAAGATTGACGAGCGACGGCACATTCTTGAGATGTTCCAAACCGACGTCACCGACGGTCGAGCCAGGCAGATAAAGGTTCGCAAGATTGGTCAGTCCCTTGAGGTGCTCGAAGCCGGCGCCGGTCACCTTTGTGAAACGCATGGAGAGGGTTTTGAGCGTCGCCAGTTCCTTGAGTTGAACCAGGTCGGCGTCGGTGACCGCGGTGTGGTCGAGTCCCACCGTCTCGACTGCCTTGCTCCTGTCGAACCTGATTTCGCCTCCCAGCTTCTTGAAGGCAGCCACCGCTGCTTGCTGCCCTTCATTCAGCTGAGCCGGAGAGTTCGGTGTTTGGGCACGTTCGCCTCCGGCGTTCGTCTGCCCCGAGGCAATGCTTGCGCTCACGAGCAAGCCCAGTGAAAAAGACATCAGATGTTTCATGGATATTTTGATTTTCATAATGTCATCCGACGCGGGACGGCATCCAAGATAGTCACATCCGTGTATGAAAAATGTAAAAATGTTGTGAGCCGCGCTCCGACATCATTTTGAAAATCCCAACGGGATTTCAGCAATCAGCCCAGCGTTGGACGACGCAGTCGGCCTACGCTGGGTGGACGAAGCGAAAGGAACACAACCCTGAAAGGGTTGAATCCTTTTCGCGCGGGATTTGATGCAACCCTTTCAGGGTTGAAAATGTTTTTGGACGATGACCCAGGGTAGCGCGTGCCGCGCAACCCTGGGCTGACGGATGGAATCCCGTTGGGATTCACGGAGCGCGACCTTCAGGTCGCTTCAACGGGCGATGGCAAGTGGTGTAGCGATTTCAATTGGGACGTTGAAGCGGCGTGAACGCCGCGCGCCGAGAATTGACGACCGAACGCAATTAGGCAAAATGCGACAAATCGGACACGCCGGTCCAAGCGAAAGATGTCTTCCGACAACACATTCGTCACGTGTCGCTGCCATTCCTGTGCAGGGGGAATTGAATTTGAGCGTGAGCTATTCGATCCAGAAAACCCGGCGACTATCGAATGTCCGCACTGCGGTTCAGAAACCCAACTCTACACTCCGAACGAAAACCAAGTCTCACAAAACGCGCCCGCGCAAAGTACACCTGCAACTCATAAGCGGGTGAGTGTTGGCAGGAGTCCGAGAATATCACTGACGCCAAAACAATGTGAAACGACGGAAGGCTACGAGTTAATGACTTTGTTACTTGAAATTACTCACGATGGCTTGGTGAATGCAAATGGCGTTCGACGTCTGAATGCTTGGCTGGAAGGGAAAGCGAATTCTGACCTTCCAGCAGCCAAATATCTCTCACAGCTTCCAGAACGATTGGGAGAAATTAACACTGCAACCGCGTTTGAAATCCATTTTGCGATAGAGCGCGTTCTACCGAAAAGATTCCGTGCCGATGTTAAACAAAGGCGGCAGGAAGCATGGATGCACTCGCCGCTGAAGCCAAAGGCAACCGAAGCGCAACTCGATTACATTCGCGGTCTTGGCGGAACGCCACCGCCAGGAATAAATATCGCGGAAGCTTCGCAAATGATTAGCGAACTCTTGGGCGAATCTGACTCGCTGCCATCTGAAAAAGCAACTCAGAGCCAAATCCAATACATTCGTGACCTCGGTGGCACTGTGCCGGTCGGTATGACGAAATTATACGCGTCAATGCTCATTGAGAAATTGTTGCGAAGCGGTGAAGGCCAACCGACGCCAAGACAAATTATGGTTCTTCGCTTTTGGAACAGGCTGGACTTAGCGGAGAAATCAAAAGGAGAAATTGAGCAGTGGCTAGACCAGTTCTACCGTCAAGACGGACGCCGAAAAGGGGCTTGGGCACTCTACAAATACCGAAATAAAGATGACGGAACGCAGCGCGATCCATCATGGGTCGCAATAGGCGAAGGCGAAAAATGTTTGCAAGAAATCGCAGCTACTCGACGAATGGTTGGTTTGATTTTTTTAGGAGTTGTCGGCGTGGTTGTGATTGTGGTGGTTCTGATTTCTAAACTCATCAAATAGTTTTTTCATCAGAGAGAATTACCATTGCCCTCTCAATCCTCCCCATCACCTTCTCCTTCCCCATCACCTCCAGCAAATGATACAGGCTCGGGCCGGAGGGGTTGCCGGTGACGGCGAGGCGGACGGGTTTCATTATCATCCTCATGCCGGGAATTGCCGGTCGAAATCCCGGTGGTTGCCGATCCAGACCCAAATCCAGACGTCACCTTCAAAACGTTGCGCCACGGCGCGGTAATCACGCGTCACCCGCACCGACCAGAAACGCGGGTCGGAACGCAGCCGTTCCAGTTGCAACGAAGGGTGTGCGGGATTTTCCAAGAACTTTCGGTGCGCCAAACGCGCGGCGTCCTTGATGACGGGAGGCAAAACACGGTAAGTCTGCCAAAACTTTTCCGTGCCGAGCGATTTCACGACTCCTTGTCGAAGTCGGCATCCCGCAGTTCGCCGAAGGCAGCGGGATTCTTTTTGAACTGCGCGGCAATCTCATCGCCCAAGGCCGTGAGCGCAGGACGCGGGCGCGCATCATTGGCGATGCGCTGCCATTGCAAGTCACCGTTCAATTCGGGGAGAATGGAAGGCAAATCCTGGGCAAGGTGCTCGCGCTCCGCCGGCGAAAGCGCCCGGATTGCGTCTTCAATTTCAGCAACGGTGCTCATCTTGGCGGTAAACTAATTGAGTGTGGCCGGAACGTAAAACGCTTTTTATCCAAACGTGGTCAACGCCCGCTCAATCCTCCCCATCACCTTCTCCTTGCCCATCACCTCCAGCAAATGATACAGGCTCGGGCCGGAGGGGTTGCCGGTGCAGGCGAGGCGGACGGGATGCACGAGCACGCCGGCTTTCACGCCAAGTTCGACGGCCACGGCTTTCAGCGCGGCTTCGAGGGTCGCGGCGTTGAACGGGTCGGCGGCGGCGAAGGCGGCGCGGAGTTTTTCGAGGCGCGGTTTGTTTTCAGGCACGAAACTTTTCTTCGCGGCTTCGGGGTCGTAGGTGATTTCGTCGCGGAAATAAAATCCGCCATACGCCGGCAGTTCGCTGAAGGTTTTGATTTTGCCTTTGCAGGTGTCGAGCGCGGCTTTGACGTAGTTCACCTCGAACTTGTTGGTGTCAATGCCCGCCTTGGCGAGCGCGTGGACGGAGAGTTCGTAGAAACGGTCGTTGGGCAGTTCGCGGCAGTATTCGCCTTGCAACCAGAGGAGTTTCTCAAAGTCGAACTTGGCGTTGTGCCGGAGAATTTGCGGCAGGTCGAAGCGCTCGACGACTTCAGCGAGGGAAAGTTTTTCGGTGTTGTCCTTGGGCGACCAGCCGAGGAGGCAAAGGTAATTGTTCACGGCTTCGGGCAGAAAGCCTTCGTCGAGATAAGTCGTGAGGGACGCGCCGCGGTCGCGTTTGCTCATCTTGCTGCCGTCGGCGTTTAGGATGAGCGGAATGTGCGCATACTTGGGCGGCTCGACGCCGAACGCGCGGAAGAGCGCGATGTGCTTGGCGGTGTTGCTCAGGTGATCCTCGCCGCGAATGACGTGCGTGATGCCCATCTCCAGATCGTCCACGACGTTGACGAAGTGAAACACCGGCTGGCCGTCGCTGCGAACCAGCACCCAGTCGGGATCAACTTCTTCGCGGTCGGTTAGCGGGCGCAAGACATCGCCGACAACCAAATCCGGAATCGTAATCGGATCGCGCGTCATGCGGAAACGAATCGCGCCGTCTTTCTCGTAAGCCAGGTTGCGGGAAAGCAACGCCTCAACGCGTGCGAGGTAGTTGGCTTTGCGTTGCGATTGGAAATACGGGCCACGATCTCCCTTGCAAGGGCCGGTGGCGTCGGCGGTGAGCGGACCTTCATCCCAATTTAGACCGAGCCAGCGCAGGCCGTTGAGGATTACGTCCACGGCTTCCTGCGTATTGCGCGCGGCGTCCGTGTCTTCGATGCGCAGAACGAACGTGCCGCCGGTGTGGCGGGCGTAAAGCCAGTTGAACAAAGCGGTGCGCGCGCCGCCGATGTGGAGGTAACCGGTGGGCGAGGGGGCGAAACGAACTCTTACTTTCATCTGCGGAATTTAACCACGGATGACACGGATGGACACGGATAAAAATTTGCCGTTATCCGCGAGTTGTAGCGGCGTCTCGGCAGAGCGCCGCCATATTTCATGAATCAAACGGCGGCGCTCTGCCGAGACGCCGCTACGAAAAGAGTTACTTCGTCCGCGTCTGAAAAGTTCGTTTGTGTCCCGTCGCCGGAATCGTCACCGTGTAAGACTTGCCGTCTGGGGCAACCGAGAGCTTGATGTAATTCCCCGCGCACTGCTCTGCGAGATTCGCGATGAACGCATCCTCCGTGTTGTTCTCGTTGTCGTCGCGGACGTTTTTGTGGAGCTGATACATCGCCTGAATGCCCGGCGATGATTTCAATCCGTCCACCGCTGTCTTGCTCGTGCCTTTGCGCGCGCCGTTGTTCATCACCGACACCGTGGGCGCGAGGCTGTGAATCAGCAGCGGATTGTTGCTCAAGTCCAGGCCGTGATGGTCCACCTGATAAACGTCCACCGGCCCGACGCGGTTCGTGGGGCAAACCAGTTCGCCCTCCATGTTCCACGTCAAATCGCCGCCGTCGAAAAATCGGAACGGACCAAAGTCCAGCACGAGCGCAATGCTGTTGGCATTGTCGCTGGTGTCTTTCGGCTTGGTCGTCGCTTGATCGCAGAGAGGATTTTTGACCGCGCTCGCTGGTGGTGCGGCGAATTGTTGCTTGGCTGCCACGCAACGCAGGCCGAGTTTCAAACCGTCGGGAATTTGCTTTAGCGGAATCATGTCTCCCGGCAGCAAAACATTTCGCTTGTCCGCTTTGAACTCACGGTATGGCTTGATCGTCTCCGGCCACTTCGCGCTGTTCGCCGGATTGTCCGGGTTCAAATCGGGAATGCCGTTGTCATAGACTTGGCCGATGGGCAGGAGCGCCGCCAGTTCCGCCGCGCCGCCGAAATGATCGCGATGAAAATGCGTCGTCACATAATGATCAATCTTCTTCAAGCCGGCGATTTCCGTGGCGGTTTTATGAATGCGCTCCGCGTCGCGTCCGCCGGGATTGCCGGAATCAATCAGCACCGATTCGCCGGCGGGCGTGACGATGAGCGTTGCCCCGCCGCCCTCGACGTCGTTCCAATAAATGTCCAGCGTGCGGTCCGCTGCGCCCGCCTGGGTGCGGTGGGCTGGTTCGAAAACGGAGACGAGGCACAGTGCGATGGCAAAATATCGTTTCATCACGGTTGAACGGACAGACAGTTAATGAAACTCGAAGCCGTGGAGCAAATGTTCTTTGACAAGTTGGCTGGACGGATGCGGCTTCCATCGCGCGCTTCCGAGATAGAACATTAAAACAACTGGCGCGCGGGCGGGAAACTTTGGCAAGCTCGACTCACAAACCGAACTACGTCACATGAAAGCTCCAGCTACCTCGGCAAGTTTGAAAATGAATCCACTCGTGAACCGCCTCGTCGGCGACATGCCCAAGGTCGGCATCCGCCCGACGATTGATGGCCGCCTCCAGGGTGTTCGCGAGTCGCTGGAGAAAACCACCATGACCATGGCGAAGAATGTCGCCAAGCTCATCGAGAGTTCGCTGCGACATTCCAACGGTCTGCCTGTCGAGTGTGTGGTGGCGGATCGTTGCATCGGCGGCGTGGCGGAGGCGGCGATGGCGGCGGAGCAATTCCGCAAGGCCGGCGCGGGCGTCTCGCTCACGGTCACGCCGTGCTGGTGTTACGGCTCGGAGACGATGGACATGGACGCCAGCGTGCCGAAAGCGATCTGGGGCTTCAACGGTACCGAGCGGCCCGGCGCGGTTTATCTCGCCGCCGTGAGCGCGGGCCACACGCAAAAGGGATTGCCGGCTTTCACGATTTACGGTCGCGACGTGCAAGACATCGGCGACTCGATGATTCCCGAAGACGTGCGCGGAAAAATTCTTGGCTTCATCAAGGCCGGACTCGCTGTCGCGGCCATGCGCGGCAAAAGTTATTTGTCCGTCGGCGGCGTTTCCATGGGCATCGCCGGCTCGATCGTGAACCAGGATTTCTTCGAGGACTACCTCGGCATGCGCGTCGAGTGCGTGGACATGACGGAACTGGTTCGCCGCATGGAGGAGAAGATTTACGACGGCGACGAATTCAAACGCGCGCTCGGCTGGGTGAAGAAGAATTGCCCCGAGGGCAAGGACTACAACAAAAAATCCCGCTCCCGCAAAGAACGCGACGCCGAGTGGGAATTCGTGGTGAAATCCGCGATGATCGTGCGCGACTTGATGATCGGCAATCCGCGCCTCGACAAGCTCGGCTTCGGCGAAGAGGCGCTCGGGCACAACGCGATTCTCGCCGGCTTCCAGGGCCAGCGGCATTGGACCGACCATTATCCCAACGGCGATTTCCTCGAAGCGATGCTGAGTTCGTCCTTCGACTGGAACGGCATTCGCGAGCCGCTGCTCGTGGCGACGGAGAACGATGCGCTGAACGGCGTGTGCATGTTGCTCGGACATTTGCTCACGGACACGGCGCAGATTTTTGCCGACGTGCGGACGTATTGGAGTCCGGCGGCGGTGAAACGCGTCACCGGCAACACGCTCACCGGCGCGGCGGCGGGTGGAATTTTGCACCTGATCAATTCCGGCGCGGCGGCGCTCGACGGTTGCGGCAAGCAGATGCGCAACGGTCACGCGGTGATGAAACCGTTCTGGGAAATCACGCCCGCCGAAGCCCAGGCGTGTCTCGAAGCGACGACCTGGCCGCCGGCGATCTACGAATATTTTCGCGGTGGCGGATTTTCCAGCGCTTACGGCACGCGCGCGAACATGCCGGCCACGATGTTCCGCATCAACTGGGTCAAGGGCCTCGGGCCAGTGCTGCAAATCGCCGAGGGACAATTCGTGGACCTGCCGCAACAGGTTTACACCGTGCTCGAAGAACGCACGAATCCCACGTGGCCGTCGCACTGGTTCGTGCCGAAGACCACGGGCCGCGGCGTGTTCCGTGACGTGTATTCCGTGATGAACGCCTGGGGCGCGAATCACGGCACGATCAGCTACGGCCACATCGGCGCGGAACTCATCACGCTCGCGTCCATGCTCCGCATCCCGGTTTACATGCACAACGTGGGCGAGGAAAAAATCTTTCGCCCGAGCGCGTGGACGGCTTTTGGCACGGCGGACACGGAAGGCGCGGACTTCCGCGCCTGCGCGAACTTCGGTGCGCTCTATCGCAAAGTCTGAGAGCTTTTCGAGAGCGTCAAACATGATTTAACCGTTCTCCCTCACCCTAGCCCTCTCCCGCTGGGAGAGGGAACTGCCGCTGGCAGATTCAGTTTTTTGAACCCGCTTTCGACCGACGCAGCCGCCGGCGATTCATTGAGACTGCGAACGAATCTCCCTCTCCCAGCGGGAGAGGGCAGGGGTGAGGGAGAGCGTTCCGCTATACGCAATCCCGCTCGAAACTGAACTGCACGGCAGTCACTTCGCCGATTGAGACGAAAACTTTTCCGCGCCCGTGACATTCGTTTGCGTCAGCAACGCGCCGGTGAAACCCGTGACTCGGATGTTGCGCAGCTCCGCGCCCGTCACGTTTGCGAGCGTGATGCCATCGGTGCATTGGCCGGCGATGTGCGCGAGCGTGAGTCCTTCCAATGGGCGCTGCGGCGAGATGTCTTTCGCGTCAACCAGCTTCGAGCAATTCGTCACGCATACATTCGTGAAACGAAAATTGCGTCCGAGCGGATAGCCGGCCAGTCCCTCCACGGGATCGTCCGCTGTGTTCAAGTTGCCCGCGCCGATCAGGTTGATGCGTAGAAAACCGCCGCCAAGAATTTGCAGATCGTTGCCAGAAATGTTCTCAATCACGCCGGCGCGACCGATGCGTGACTTGATGTAAACGCCAAACGTGCGGCTTGTCATCCGGCAACGCGCGATGCGGATGTTGCGGATGCCACCGGAAGTTTCGCTGCCGATGCCAAGGCTCGCGAAGCGCCGCCCGCGCATCGTGCAGTCGGTGATCGTCACATCCTCCGTCGGTTGGCCGACCCGCGCGCCGTTCAGGCCGCGGCCCGATTTCAGACTGATGCAATCGTCGCCGGTGTCAATATCGCAACCCTCGATGCGGACTCGCTTGCACGAATCAATATCAATGCCGTCGCGGTCGCCGGTGATCTTCAGGGTCTTGATCGTCACGTCCGAGCAGAACGTCGGATGCGTGGCCCAGTTGCCGCCTTGCGTGACGGTGAAGCCTTCCCAAAGCACGCCGCGGCAATGCACCGGCTCAAGCACCACCGCGCCGCGCGGATTCTGCGGCGTGGCCACGACGGGATTTCCCTCGATGCGGCCCGGCCCGATGATCGCGATGTCCTCCACGTCCGCTGCGTAAATGAGCGCGCGGCGGCCCGGTTGCCAGCGGCCTTCCCAACGCACATCGAGCATCGGATAATCATTCGCATCC
>SCTL01000854.1 GCA_004297495.1 Verrucomicrobiota bacterium | reverse complement strand
AACCAGTTCGTCTTGGCCCAAGTGAGCGTGCCGGCCCCCGCATTGGCGTTGAGAATGGCTTGAAGCTGACTCGGATCATCCATCGAATACGCGTACGGCAGTTGATTCCCCGGCAGATTCCATGAAAACGGAATCACCGTCGCCTGCAACGGACCGAAGTAAGTGCTACCGGGCGCATTGGTGCTGCCGCCACGATAATCAATCGTCGTACTGTCCGCGTTGTCGAAATGGTAAATCGAGTCGAGCGCCATGATCTTGCCGGTGTAGGTGGGATCAGTGACGTCAGTTTGGTTGTTCCGCAACGGCCACAGGCAATCGCTGTAAACGGATTTTTCCACGAGCACGGCGCCGCCTTCGGTGGAAATACTGCCGTTGATGGGCGGGTTGAAACTGTAGGTGTTGTTGAGCGTGTTTTGATCGCCGGAACTCAGTGTGGCGGCGATGGCGTCGCGCAAACGGCGGGCGGCCAGCACATTGGAGTCGTCCACGTAGAGGTTGTAGTTATGCACGTTGCCGGCGCGCAGTCGCGGCATGCAACGATCCCACACTCCCAGCACCAACTGATGATGAAAGGTCATGGCCAGCGTGGCGTTGTCCGCGTCGAGCGAGTTGGCGCCGGCGAGATGAGTTTTGTCATGCGCCTGGATGATCTGGACGATGTCCTCCACCCCGTAGCCGTGCGTGCGCAGGAAATTGTAAAACGCGTAAGCCGATTTATTGGTTTCGAGCGCGTTGATCTGCTGGCGCACCCAACTATTCGTGTTCGTCGCACCGTCGTCGCCGACGTATTTGTTCCACGAGAACGTCACGTTCACAGTGCCCGCTTTCTGGTCCACGATGCCGTCGTAGGACTTCGTGAAGGTGCAGTGGTCAATCCAGACATTGGTGACCGAGCCGCCGTTGGCAATGGTGATGAAGTCGTAATCGTTGCGATCGTAATTGCCCTTGGTCGCTTCGTCCCATTCCCAGTTCTCGTCGAACTTCAGGTTGCGAACGATGATGTTGTTGCAACTCTTGATATTGAAATTGCAGTGCCGGATGGCCGAGCCGTTGGCTGAGAAGATCGTCAAACCGCTCTTGGGTTTGATGTCGCACAACGTAAATCCGGCGCTGAGCAGCCCTGGATGGAGCAAAGGCAAATTGCTCGGCTCGCGGAACGGCGTGCTCCCGAGGTTTTGCACGTTCGTTCCGATTTCGTTCCAGCCCAGGTTCAGGTTCGTCATGATCTCGATGACTTTGACCGAACCGGCGGTCTTGTTGGCCGAAACAATGGCGTTGGCCAGATCAAGAGGCGTGTAAACCTTGACGTAAGCCGGGTCCGTTTCGGGAATCACGCCGCCGCCGGTGGTGGCCTGCCCAAAACCAAACAATCCGAAATTGGGTGTGTTCGAGGAAATCGCGTTGACGGTCAGCGTGGCGACGACGCTGGTCACCGAACCGAAGTTGTTGGTGACGATCACAAGGTAACCGCCCGCGTTATTCGTCGTGGCATTGGTGATCGTCAGCGAAGCGTTGGTGGCATTGGCCAGCGGCGTGTTCGTATTGAAATACCAACGGTAACTCAGCGGCGCGGTGCCGGCGGCAATCACCGCGAAGGTCGCGTTGTTACTGACCGTCACCGTCTGATTCTGCGGTTGAGTGGTGATCGTGGGCGGCCCATTCACCGTCAGGCTGGCGAACGCGCTCGTCACGCTGCCCGCCAAATTCGTCACGCGGAGCGAGTAGCTGCCGGCATTGGTCACCTGTGCGTTGGTGAGCGTGAGCGATGCGCCCGTCGCGCCGGCCAGCGCGGTGTTCGTGTTGAAAAACCACTGATAACTCAACGGCGCGCTGCCGCTGGCTGCGGCGTAGAACGCGGCGTTCTGGCCCGCGAGCACGGTGAAGTTCGTCGGCTGGGTCGTAAGGCTGGGCGGCACGAGCACGGTGAGCGTGGCTTGCGTGCTGACGATCGAGCCGACGCTGTTGGTCACGCGCACCGCGTAGGTGCCGGCGTCATTGGTCGTGACGGCGGCAATGGTGTAATTGGAACTGGTCCCGCCGCTCAGCGACGAATTGGTGTTGAAGAACCATTGGTAACTCAGCGGCGCGGTCCCGCTGGCCGCCGAATAAAACGTCGCCGGCTGGCCCACAATCGCCGTGAAATTCGTCGGCTGGAGCGTGAACGCGGGGCCGACGAGAGGTGGCGCGAGTTGTCCGCCGGTCGCCAGCCGGAAGAATTTTTTCGCGTCCGCTAGAGCAATCGCGTTCGTGCAATCGAAGTTGCCGTTCGCGTCGAACGAGTTCGTGGCGATCTCGCTCCACTGCGCGAGGGGCAACGCGACGTCGGCGGACGCCAACACGCGGAAGACGCCGTTGGACGTTCCATTCGTGCCGCG
>SCTL01000853.1 GCA_004297495.1 Verrucomicrobiota bacterium | reverse complement strand
TTATTTCCTGAGCAAGACGGCGAAGGATCAGGAACGCAAACCCAAGTCCATCGCTACCGCCGCGGTGAAGGCACTCGAAAAATATCACTGGCCCGGCAACGTGCGCGAACTGGAGAATGTCATCCGCCGCGCGCATGTCATCGCCAAGAGCGAAGCCATCCTGCCCGGCGACCTGCCGCCGGAAGTCACCGGCCAGAGTGCCGTGGGCGGACCCGTTTCCGCCACGCCCGGTGAAGGCGCAGCCAATGATGCCGCCACGCTCGCGCGCCAGTTGTTCAACATCGCCAAGCGCGATCCCAAACTGAAAATCATTCCTGCCGTCGAACGTGAACTCGTCATTCAGGCTTTGAAGGAAACCGACGACAACCAAGTGCAGGCCGCCAAACTGCTCGGCATCACGCGCGCCACGCTCAGAAAGCGCATCGAGAAGTTCGGGATTCAGCGCGAGATGAAGATTGAGTGAGAAAAGCTCCAAGCACCAAACTCCAAGCTCCAGAGAAGCTCCAAATTTCAAACACGCAAATCGCTTCGAGGTTTGGAGCTTGGATTTTCTCTGGAGCTTGGAGCTTGGAATTTGGAGCTTCCCTTGTTAATTGATTCGCGTGCCTGATCCCAGCCTCCTGCTCCTCATCCCGGCGTACAACGAGGAAGCGCGCATCGAACCGGTGCTGCGCGAATACGGGCTTTATTTCCGCGACAACTTCCAAGGCCGGTTCGAACTCGTCGTCGTGCTCAACGGCTGCCGCGACAACACACGCGGCGTGGTCGAGCGCGTGGCGAAGGAATTTCCGTCCATCTCGCTGCTGGATTTCCCCGCGCCCATCGGCAAAGGCGGCGCGCTGATCGAGGGACTCAAGCTCGCCAGCAAAGCGGAGATCATCGGCTACGTGGACGCCGACGGCGCGTCCCCGCCGCACGCGGTCGTGGATTTGGTGAAGCGCATCGGCGAAGCCGAGTGCGTCATTGGTTCACGCTGGCTGTGTGGCGCGGTATTGCATCAAGCGCAGCCGTTATTCCGACGTCTCACGAGCCGTTGCTTTCATCTGATCGTGGAAATGTTTTTCTGGCTGCACGTCAAGGACACGCAATGCCCGTGCAAGGTGATGAAGCGCGAAGTTGTGGAAAAAATCCTGCCCTCTTTGTGCATTGCCGACCTGGCGTTCGATGTGAACCTGCTGGTCGCCGCCAAGCAAGCGGGGTTCAAAATCCTGGAAGTGCCGACGGAATGGACCGACAAGCTCGGCTCAAAAGTTTCCTCCTCACTGTTCCGTTCGTCGCTGACGATGTTTCTCTCTGTGCTGCGAATCCGGATGATTTACTGGCCGCGAGTTTACAAACTGCTCCGCCCGCTCGGTCTCGGCCCGCTCGAAGCGTGGGTTTACAAAAAGCTGCGCGCGCCCAAACCGCGGTCGGTTCAGAATCCTGAGCCTTGATACTTGAACAGGAGCAAACGGAGGAAACGGAGTGAAGACTAATCCAGCTCTGGCAAGGGAATGAATCAAGAAGACACAGCGAGTCGCAGCGATCCATTCCTCTGTTCTCTCTGTTTCCTCCTGTTCAATTCCGTTTCCGCTTCCCGAAGCTGAACCACGCGCAAACCGCCAGCGCCAGCAGCCCGAAGATTCCCAACGTTTGCAGCACTTGAATCAGGCTCGCGTGAAACCGCGTCAGCGCGAACGCATACGCGCCCACCACGGCCACCAATGGCAACACGACGCGATACACGCTGTGCGCCAGCAGATCGTTGAGCAGCACGTTCGTCATCGCGATCGGCAACATCGCCCACGCGTACCACGGCAAAACTTTTGTCGCCACTTCCACGTAGCTCGGTTTGAAAACAAACTTCACGATGAACGGCCCGAGCACCGTGAGGCTGATCGCGCCGCACGCCGCCAGCACCGCCGTGCCGAGCAGCACGATGCCCATGAGATTGGTTTTCTCGGATTTTGCCGCACTGTGGACGAGCCGCGGAAACATCACCGTCGCCAGCGGCATCACCAGCCACATCAGCGCCCGCGACAATGTCCCCGCACTCACGTAGAACGCGGTTTCGTCCTTCGTGAAATATGCTTTCACGAACATCGTGTCGGCCGTGAAAAGAAATTGAAACGCCGTGAACCCGATCATCAGCGGCAAAACCTGTTTGAGCAAACTACGCCAGTCGAAGCTCGCGATTGGCGCGCTCCAGAACGGTTTCGATTGCCAGACCGCCACGACGGCGGCGGCGACCATGCCGGCCAGCACGCCGGTCATCAAACTCACCGCATTGCCCACCACCAGCAGCACCAGCGCGGCGGCGAGAAACGCGCGGCCCATGGCGTTGAAGATCATGGACCAGCCGAGCCAGAGAAAATTCTGCGAGCCTTGCAACACGCCGCCGAAGATGGGCGTCCACAAGGCCATCAACAGCGTCGGCAGCGTGATCCAGAGTCCGACCGCGCTGCCCAGTTTCCATTGCTCGACGATCCACGCCTGCTTGAACAGCGCCACACCCGCGAACACGATCCAGAGCGCCGTCAATCCCATCCACATGAGCCGGATCATTCCCGAAAGTTCACGCTCGCGTCCAGTCGCCAAGGCTTTGGCGGTCTGCTGCGCGAAGACCATTTGCAGCGGCAGCGCGGGGACGACCATGGTGACGGCGAGCAAAGTGCCGAAGATGCCGTATTCCTCCTCGGGAATCCGCTTCGCAAGAAAATGCACGCCCCACATCAACATGCCGCCCGCGACGTTGGCGATCATCAGCCAGCCGCTCTGACGGAAAAACGCGAGGTGATGTT
This sequence comes from Verrucomicrobiota bacterium, assembly GCA_004297495.1. GTDB lineage: Bacteria > Verrucomicrobiota > Verrucomicrobiia > Limisphaerales > JADLHS01 > SCTL01. The sequence continues at coordinate 1,736 of SCTL01000853.1, read as the reverse complement.
TTTCCTTCACGGCAGTGGGCGCGGCGGTCATTTCTTGAACAGACATGAGGCTTGGACTCTAACGAACGGGGCGCGTTCAAGGAAGCCCGGAATTGGAGCGCGGACGCCTCGTCCGCGCGAAACCGCCCAAATGAATCTCGCGGACGAGGCGTCCGCGCTCCTCGCAGTTACGGCAGCAATTTCAGGAAGTGGAGCAGCATGTCTTTGGCGCGATCCACCTGTTTCAACGAAATCCACTCGTCCGCCGTATGCGCTTGCGCGATGTCGCCCGGGCCAAAGACGACGCTCGGACTGCCGCCGGCAGCAATGATGGCGGCGTCGCAAAAATAAGTGACGCCCTCCGCGCGCCGCTGACCGGTGCTGCGGAGAAATTGTTTCACCAACGGCAGGCTCGCAGAAGTTTCCAGCGGCGGACACGGCTTCAGTTTCACGTTCGAGACATTCGCCGAAATTTTCCGTGCGCGCAGAAAACTTTCCAGACTGCGTCGTGTGCCGGCTTCCGTCTCGCCCGGCAACGTGCGCCGGTCCACGCCGATGACGCAGCGATCCGGCACGATGTTCGTCTGCGTGCCGCCGCGAATCGTGCCCACGCTCACCGTGCCGTGGCCGAGCAACGCGTGTTTCTTGCGCCGCAAGTCGCGGGCGTAATCCGTTTCAATCGCTTCGACCGCGCGTGCCATTTCATGCACAGCGTTCTTGCCGAACTGCGGTGTCGCGCCGTGTGCGGACTTGCCGCGCGTCTCGACATCCAGCCACACGCTGCCTTTGTGCGCCGTGGCAACGACAAGCTTCGTGGGTTCGCCCACGATGGCGAGATCGGCCTTCAACGAACTTGCCGCCAGCGCGCGGGAGCCGCCTTGCCCGTGTTCTTCATCCACGAGGCCGACGAAAATGATTTCCGTCTCGCGCGGACGATTTTTAGAACGTGCCAGTTCGCAGAGCGCGTCAAACATCGCGGCCACCGAGCCTTTGGTGTCGCACGCGCCGCGACCGAAAAGCCGGTCGTCCTTGCGACGTGGAATCAACTGGCCTGCGTCCGCGAGATTTACGGTGTCGAGATGAGGCGCGAGCAGGATGCGTTGGCATGGCTTGCCGGTGGGCGTGAGGCGCGCGAGCAGATTCGGCCGGCTGTGAAAAACTTTTTTAAACTCGATGTCGAGTCCCGCGCTCGCGCCGACGGTCGCGAGGAATTCCGCCACGCGCCCTTCGCCCGCGTGCGGATGGCGCTCGGGCAGGAACGCGGGGTTCACGCTCGGCAGCGCGATGAGTTCGCTGAGAAGTTTGGCGGTGCGGGTCATGATCTTATTGGAGCGCGGCCCTCCGGGCCGCAGCACGTCAATTATTCAAACAGCTTGGTAATTCCTGCACCGATCCGCTTACGGAGTTGCTGCGGCCCGGAGGGCCGCGCGCCGTTCATTGCGCGTGCGAAAAAATGCGGCGCAGTTTGCCGAGCATGGCTTCGGAGTAGCGTTCGCCGGGCGTGAGCACGCGACCGTGAATCTGGAGTTCGTCCACGGCGGCGAGCGTCATGCAGAAATCCACGTCGTGCAACGGACGTTCGCGGCGCAGGCGGCGAATCCAGCGACGCATGTCGGCGACTTCCTCGATCTCGATCTGCTGGCCGGGATGGAACGAGATGCCCCAGTCGTTGCGGATCACGAAGCCGTCGGTTTCCTTTTTCTCGGAGAACCATTCGTCGCCGAGCAGGATGCAGACGGAGCGGCCCTTGTTGTCGC
>SCTL01000852.1 GCA_004297495.1 Verrucomicrobiota bacterium | reverse complement strand
CGGAACTTCAGTTCTATTTTCGACAGGGACTGCGCGTGGCGGATTGGCCTTCGATCACCGGATTTCCGAACGAAGGTTTCAGCACCGGGCAACCGCTTCGCGGCGGGCAGCGCGAAGTGAAAATCGGCAACACCGCTTACGCCATCGTCTCGATTCTCGTCAAACTGTCGCCCAACAAGACCGGCCCGCTTTCAATCGGCCCGGTCACCGCGACCGCCGTGTTGATCGAAGCGCCGCGCACATTCGAGGAACGGTTTTTTGGCGGCCGACAACAACCGGTGAATCTCGCCACCGAAACGGAAACCGTTCAGTGCCTGCCGCTGCCGACGGAAAATGTTCCTGCGAATTTCAACGGCGCGGTCGGCAGCTACGAACTCACCGTCACCGCCGGCCCGACCAACGTGGCCACCGGCGATCCCATCACCGTGCGCGTGCGCCTCGCGGGACGCGGACAGCTCGACGCGCTCACGCTGCCCGAGCAAAGCGCGTGGCATGATTTCAAAATCTATCCGCCAACCGTTTTGCCGCTGGAAACCGCCGACCAACTCGGCCTGCAAGGCGCGAAGACTTTCGAGCAAATCGTTTCGCCGCAGACGACCGACATCAAGGAATTGCCCGCGTTCACGTTTTCATTCTTCGATCCCGAGGCGAAGCAATATCGCACGCTCACGCAACCGCCCATCGCGCTGACAGTGCGGCCCGGCGGGGTCGCGCCCGCACCGGTGATTGCCGCCAGCAAAACTTCGCGCGATGAAGCGCCCGCCACTCAACAAGACATCGTGCCGATCAAGGAACGCCTCGGCACGCTCAGCGCCGTTCGTCCGTCGCTGATTCAGCAAACGTGGTTTGTCGCGGCGCAAAGCGTGCCCGTGTTTGCGTTTCTGGCTGCGTTCGTCTGGCGCAAGCGCACGGACGATCTGGCGAACAACCCGCGGCGGCGCCGTCAACGGCAGGTCGAGAAAGTTGTGAGGGAAGGCTTGGACGAGTTGCGGCAGCTTGCGCGCGCGAACCAGTCCGAGAAATTTTTCGCTACGCTCGTTCGCGTGGTGCAGGAACAAGCGGGCGAGCGGCTCAATGTTCCGGCAGCTTCGATCACCGAAGCAGTCATTGACGAGCGACTGAAACCCGCCGGTCTGCCGGATGAAAGTTGCGCCGCGCTGCACGAACTGTTTCAAATCTGCAATCTCGCCCGCTACGCGCCAATCAAGTCGGGCCAGGAACTCGCGGCGTTGCTGCCGAAACTGGAGAGCGTGCTGGAAGACGTCAGGAGGATTGAGTCGTGAAAAGTTTGTGGAACGTCCGCCCTCACCCCGGCCCTCTCCCCCAAGAGAGGGAGAAAACTTCGCAGGTTTTTAGCGCTGTGATCGCGCGTGGTTCCACGACGCCGTTTCGGAAAAATGAACAAGCGGCGACGACTGCAAATCGCGCCACCGAGTTTTCAAGCAACACAGATTCGCCCTCCCTCTCCCCGGGGGAGAGGGCTGGGGTGAGGGCGGGCGTCAATTCACTTCTAACATTCGCCTTTTTTGTTGTCGTGCTATTTGCGCTCCAATTCGTTTCCGCTTCGGCGGCGGAGAATCCGGCGACCGAATTCGACGCGGCAAACAAACTTTTCGCGCAAAACAAATTTGCCGACGCAGCGGCGGCTTATGAAAAGTTGACCCAAGCCGGTTCGGTTTCGCCCGCGCTCTATTTCAATCTTGGTAACGCGTATTTCAAATCCGGCCAGATCGGGCGAGCCATCGCAGCGTATCGTCAGGCGGAGAACCTCGCGCCGCGCGACCCGGACGTACGCGCCAATCTCCACTTTGCCCGCAATCAAGTGCAAGGGCCGACCGTTCACGCCGGCCTGATCGAGCGCAGTCTGGCGACGTTGAATTTAAACGAGTGGGCGGGCCTCGGCGCGCTGGCGTTGTGGCTCACGTTCGCATTGCTGGCCGCGAAGCAACTCAAGCCGCAACTGGCCGGGCCGCTGAAAACCTGGACGCTGCTCTCCGTCGTCGCGACGGTCGGCCTCGGCGCATTGCTGACCGGCGTGGCTCAGTTCAAACTCGGTAATCAAACCGTCGTCATCACCGCGCACGACGCGAGCGTGCGCACCAGCCCCTTCGATGAATCTCCCAATGCGTTCACCGCGAATGACGGCGCGGAATTGCGCGTGCTGGACCGAAAAGATTCCTGGCTGCAAGTCAGCGACGGCGGACGGCGCACGGGTTGGGTGAGGCGCGACGCGGTGGCTGCCGTGAGTTTGCGCGAACACCCGGCGGATTAGAACGGAGCGCGGACGCCTCGTCCGCGCGTTTCCATTTTGAGGATTCGCGCGGACGAGGCGTCCGCGCTCCTGTCCGTCGGCTGCGGCAGTGCCACCGAGGCCGGCGCTCCCGGCAATCGAACTGAATAAAACCTTCGTTCAGCTTGTCAGACTAGGGTTCACAATGTTTCCCTAGAGCATGAACCAATTCACGCGCCGGCAATTTCTCAAATCGTCCGCACTCGTGGCGGCGACTGCTGCCGTCACTCCCACGTTCACCAGTTGCAAAACTTCTCCGCGCAACGTCCACGCGCGCGTGCGCGGCGCGAACGAAGACATTCGCGTGGCCGTGATCGGCTTGAACGGACGCGGCAAGGCGCACCTCGAAGGTTTCAGCAAAGTGAAAGGCGTCCGGCTCGTCGCGGTGTGCGACGTGGACCAAAACGTTCTCGACCGGACGATTCAAAAACTCAAGGACGACGGGCCGACGGTTCAAGGTTTTCAGGACATCCGCAAATTGCTCGCGAGTCCGGACATTGACGCGGTGAGTCTCGCCACGCCGAACCACTGGCATTCGCTCGGCGCAATCTGGGCGATGCAGGCGGGCAAAGATGTCTATGTGGAGAAGCCGCTTTCGCATAACGTCTGGGAAGGACGCAAAGTCGTCGAGGCCGCGCACAAGTATCAACGCATCGTGCAGACCGGCTCGCAGATTCGTTCCGGCCACGGCGTGCGCGAAGGCATCGAGTGGATACGCGCGGGCAATCTCGGCAAGATCATTTGCGCGCGCGGCTTTTGTTACAAGCGTCGTGAGAGCATCGGCAAAGCCGACAAGCCATTCGCGATTCCGCCGACGATTGATGCTGATCTTTGGTTCGGGCCGGCACAGAAAGAACCGATCATGCGCAAGCGACTGCACTATGACTGGCACTGGGTCTGGCCCACGGGCAACGGCGATCTCGGCAATCAGGGCGTGCATCAGGTGGACCTCGCGCGCTGGGCGTTGAGTGTGAACGAGCTTTCGCCGCGCGTGTTCAGCCTCGGCGGACGGCTCGGTTACGAGGATGACGGCACCACGCCGAACACTCAGATTATTTTCCACGATTACGCGCCCGCCCCGCTCATCTTCGAAGTGCGTGGACTGCCGGCCAGCTCGGCGACGGCGAAGATGGATCAATATCGCGGCGTGGATATCGGCGCGGTGATTGATTGCGAGGGCGGCTACCTGCAAATCCCGAGTTACACCAGCGCGGTGGCGTTCGATAAAGACGGCAAGGAGATCAAAAAGTTTTCCGGCTCGGAAAGTCATTTCGCGAACTTCATCCAAGCCGTGCGCAGCCGGAAGGAAAGTGATCTCACGGCGAACGCGTTGGAGGGTCATCTCTCCGCAGCGCTATGCCACACGGGGAACATTTCCTATCAACTCGGCCAGCGGCACTCGCCCGACGAAATCCGCGACGCGGTGAAAAACAATTCCGTGATGGCCGACGCGTTGGGCAGGATGGAAGAACATCTCGGAGCGAACGCAGTGGATTTGCAGAAGACTCCCGCGACGCTGGGCGAAGTGCTGACGATGAATCCGCAAACGGAACGCTTCATCCGTAACGACGCGGCGAACGCACGGCTTACGCGCGAGTATCGCGCTCCGTTTGTCGTGTCAGAGCGGGTTTGAGCGCGGCTGGGTTGCCAAGCCTCGCCCAACGCGTTAGCCTGCGCGCACAAAACTTTCCCATGAAAATTGGAATCGTCGGATGCGGCATGGTCGGCTCGGCGTCGGCGTTCGCGCTGGTGATGCGTGGCGTCGGACGCGAAATCGTCCTCGTTGACTTGAACAAAGCGCGCGCCGAGGCCGAGGCCAACGACATTTATCACGCCGTGCCGTTCGCGCATCCGCTCACCGTGCGCGCCGGCGAATACTCCGACCTGACCGGCGCGCAAGTCGTCGTCGTTGCGGCGGGCGTGGCGCAGAAACCGGGCGAGACGCGCTTGCAACTGCTCCAACGCAACGCCGCCGTGCTTGCGCAAGTCGTGCCTTCGATCCTGCAACACGCGCCCGACACCGTGCTGCTGGTCGTCAGCAATCCCGTGGACATTCTCACGCATCTCGCCGCGAAGTTCGCCAGCCAACTCGGCGTGCATTTCTCGCGCGTCATCGGTTCGGGCACGATGCTCGACACGGCGCGATTTCGCGCGTTGCTCGGACGGCATTTCGGCGTTGATGCACATCACGTCCACGCCTACGTCATCGGTGAGCACGGTGATTCGGAAGTGTTGACCTGGTCGCAGGTTTCCATCGGCGGGATGAACCTGAAAGAATTCAGCGAAGTGCAAAGCACGCCGCTTTCGCCCGAGCAAATGTGCCAGATGGACGGCGCGGTGCGGCGCGCGGCGTATCAAATCATCGCCGGCAAGGGCGCGACTTACTACGGCATCGGCAGCGCGGTGGCGCGACTCGTGGATGTTTTGCTCCATGATCAGCGCGCGATTCTCACCGTGACCTGCCGCATCGAAAATCTTCCCGGCCTCGAAGGCGTGACGCTCTCCCTGCCCCGGCTCGTCGGCGGACGCGGCGTGATGACGACCATGGCGCTGCCACTCGATGACGCCGAGCAGAAGGGTTTGCTGCGCAGCGCCGCCGTGATCCGCGAGGCCGTGGAATCGCTATGAACACAATTCCCAAAGTTCTGCCAAAGCCAGTTATCTTCGTCGCGTTTTTCATCGGCCTGCTTTCGTCCGTCGCGTTTCGCGCGATCATCCTGTTTCAGAAATTTCATCCCGGCTGGGTGCGGCCGGTGTGGTATTTCGGCGTCATCGGTTACATGGTGTTCTTCATTTACCGCTACTACATTTCGCTGCGCCGCAAACGCGCCATCGCCCAGTCGTGCATCATCGAAAAAATCCGCGACGGACAAACGCTCGACTCCGACGACCGCGAGGCTGCGCTGTATCTGCTGAACTCGGTGCGCAAATCGCAGGAAGACTGGAACTATCTGGCCATCTTTGCGCTGTCAGTCATCGCCATTGCGCTGGACCTGTTGCTGCCGGGGCATTGAATTTACGGTTGAAGTCGCGCGGCTCACGGGTTACTTCTGCGCGGGTTTGCCATGAACACCACCACGACGCCCGTTCTTCCTCGACCTCATCCGCCGACGGAAAATCTCTGCGACCGCAAGCACCGGCTCGCCCCGCCAAAGACTTGGTCGGGCCGTCTCGGGCTGGCGATGCAGGACGCGCTGGAAAGTTTTGTCGCCAAAGTTTCCGCTCACGGCGACCCGCACATTTACGAAACCAAAACTTTTCCCTGGGCCGCCGAGTTAGAAGCCGATTGGAAAAAAATCCGCGCCGAACTGGACGCCGTGATGGTTTATCGCGACCAGATGCCGAGCTTTCAGGACATTCTCAAGGAAGTCAGCACGATCCAGACGGACAACGACTGGAAAACTTTTTTCCTGGCTGGCATCGGGATGGATTGCACCGAGAACGCGACGCGCTGTCCCGAGACGATGCGCCTGCTCGGCCAGATTCCCGGCATGAAGACGGCGTTCTTCTCGATCCTCTCGCCGCACAAACACATCCCGGCGCATCGCGGCGCTTACAACGGCGTGCTGCGATTTCATCTCGGCCTGCTCGTGCCTGAGCCGCGCGAACGCGTGCGCATTCGCATCGGGAACGACTTTCGCAACTGGACCGAAGGCAAGGCGCTGATCTTCGACGACACCTACAATCACGAAGTCTGGAACGACACGGACGGTTATCGCGTGGTGTTGTTCGTGGATTTCACGCGCCCGCTCCGGCAGCCGTGGCACTGGTTCAACGAACGTCTGCTCAACATCGGCGCGCTCGCGCCGTTTCTACGCGAAGCCGGCAAGAAACAAACCGCGTGGCAAAAAAAGTTTTACAAGAAGTGAACTACGGCCTTCATCCCGGAATAAATTTTCACGGATGAAGCAGCGACACGAAGTGTCTGGCTGATTTCAATTCAACGCCACGCCGCGCCGGATGAAAGTGGGTTGGTCCAGGTCCTCACCCTTGTGAATGTTCGGCTCGCTTTTCTCGAAGCGGCCTTTGCCGGCCAGGTCCAGTGGCAACTGCCCCTGCCGCAGCCGCGAAACTGAACGTCGCGCGCGATGTCCCGCGCCGCGACCAGTCGTGTTGGAAGGAGTTTCGTGTCCGGGCGATCCGCCGCGCAAGGCGCGCCCACCCGTTTGCACGGCGCGGGGATCGAAGTGCTCCTCGAAATTCTCCGTCCCCGTGGGCGCAACCGCGTGGGGATTTTCCAGCGGTGTTTCCGACGACGCTTCGCGCGAACTTTGCGGCGGCGCGCTCACCAACAAC
>SCTL01000851.1 GCA_004297495.1 Verrucomicrobiota bacterium | reverse complement strand
GGTTTGATGAGCGCGACAATTTTTCCGCCGGCCCGGAGCAGGGGAATCGCCGGCGGCAGGATTTTGCGCAGGGAAATGAAGGAGCAATCCGCGACGATGAGATCGGCGGCATTAAACGGCTGCGGAAAACTGGTGCTGGTGAGATGGCGGGCGTTGGTGCGTTCCATGACGGCCACGCGTGGATCGCGCCGCAGTTTCCAGGCGAGTTGACCGTGCCCGACGTCCACGGCGAAAACTTTGGCCGCTCCGTTTTGCAGGAGACAATCAGTGAACCCGCCGGTGCTCGCGCCGAGATCAATGGCCGTGAGACCGCGCACGTCGAGTTGGAAGTGCGTGAGCGCGTGTTCGAGTTTCAGGCCGCCGCGGCTGACATATTTTTCGCCGGCCACGAGACTGAGTTCATCCGCATCCTTGACCGCATCGCTGGGCTTGCGGGCGGGTTGCTGGTTGATGAGAACCTGTCCGGCCATGACGGCGCGTTTGGCTTTCTCACGACTTTCGCAAAGGCCGCGATCCACCAGGGCCTGATCCAATCGAAGCATGAACGGAGTTTGAGGGAGCGACGCGCGAGGTCAAGCGCACGCCACCACAGCAAGGAAAATTACTTGGCGGCGCGGCTGCTGGTGTAGACCCGGGCGGCGGTTTCGCGGTAGTTCGTGAGGAAGACCGTGTTGTCGGCGATGGCTTTTTCCACGAGTTGTTTGAGGAGGAAAAGTTCCGAGCTGTTGATGACGGCGTGAACGCTTTGCTGGTAAGCCTGCAAGGGCGTGAAAGTCTGGAAGGATTCGCCGAGCAGAATGATGGTGGCGTGGCGGCGCTGGCTCATGGGCATGTGTTGCAGCGCCTGGAGCGTGAGATTCTCCTCGATGGTGTTGGCGGCGAAGCGTTCCTCGACGATCACCACCTGGTAGCGAACCTGGCTGAAGCGGATGAGAAAATCGCTGTGTGTGGCGGCGGTGTGGACTTTGTAGCCGAGTTCCTGCAAAGCCGTGCGCGCGGAGTCCATCCACTCGGGCGTGGAAAAGGCCAGCAGGGCGGGCTTGTCCGCTGTGGTGATGAAATCGAACTGGTTGCTCATGCGTTATTTCAGTTTGACGGGTTGCTTGGGCAGTTCCGGCGGCGCGGCTTGGTCGGCGGATTTCATGCGGAGTGAACTGATGTCCGTGGTGGTTTCGCCGCGGGTCTTCTTGATGTTGTCAATCTGCCGGGTGACGACGCCGCGCTTGGTGCAGTAGAGCAGGGCGGTTTCCTCGGTGATCTTGCCTTGTTCCCAGCCTTCGGTGGCGGCGTTGTCGAACGTGCGCCAGCCGAAGGGATAGCTTGCGGAAATAATTTCGTAAAACGATTTGCCCTCGCTCTCGCCGAGCCGGATGGATTCCTGCACGCGCAGATTCGCGCCCATGATTTCGAGCAGCGCCTGGCGGCCGCCGCCGATCTTGGGGGCGAGCCGCTGGCTGACGATCCAGCGCAGCGTGTCGGCGAGACGCACGCGCACCTGCTCCTGCTCTTCCGGCTCGAACATGCCGAGAATGCGGTTGATGGTCTGGCCGGCGTCAATCGTGTGCAGCGTGCTCAACACAAGATGGCCCGTCTCCGCCGCGCTGAGAGCGATGGCGACAGTTTCGCGGTCGCGCATTTCGCCGACGAGCACGACTTTCGGCGCCTGGCGCAACGCGGCGCGCAGACCGTTGGAGAAGGAATCGAAATCAATGCCCAGTTCGCGTTGATTGAACGTGGCGCGGTTGTGCGTGTGAACGTATTCCACCGGGTCTTCGAGCGTGACGATGTGGACGGCCTTGGAGCGATTGATCTCGTTGAGCACCGCGGCGAGCGTGGTGGATTTGCCGGAGCCGGTCGGGCCGGTGACGAGAATGAGGCCGGTCTTTTCCTTGGGGATGGCTTTGAAGATCTCAGGGAATTGCAGGAATTCGAGCGTCGGGATTTCCGTGTTGAGTTTACGGCAGACGATGGAGTAGTTGCCGCGCTGGGCGAAAATGTTGACGCGGAAACGGGCCTTGTCGCCGAGTGAATAGGAACCGTCGCACGAGCCGTGGCGCAGGAGGTCTTCGATCTGCCAATGGTTTTCGCCGAGCAGATTCAGCGCGATCATCTCGGTCTGAAACGGCGTGAGCTTCTCGATGGGCGGGTCGAAGTTGACGGGTTTCAGTTCGCCGTAAGCTTCGACCTGGAGCGGGCGGTCCACTGTGAACAAAAGGTCGGAGACCTCGGGCTGGGAATCCAGCATCGCGGTCAAAATGGCGTCAAGTTCCGGGCGTCTCATAGCTTATAGGTCCTCGTCTTCCGGCGGGTGCGGCAGGAAGGAGCGGAATTTCTTTTTATCAATGGCCTTGTCGTAGGCTTCGTCGGGCGAAATGCGCTTCATGCGCAAATGTTCCATGATGGCGTCGTCGAGCGGTTGGTTGCCGATCTTCTTGCCGACCTGAATCATACCGGGAATCTGGTGCGTCTTGCCTTCGCGGACGAGGTTCGCGATGGCGGTGGTGAACACGAGAATCTCCAACGCGGCGACGCGGCCCTTTTTATCAATGCGCTTGAAAAGATTTTGCGCCACGACGCCTTTGAGGGCTTCCGAAAGCGTCGCGCGGATTTTATTCTGCTGGTCGCCGGGGAAGACGTCAATGATACGATCCACCGTTTTCGCCGCGCTGGGCGTGTGCAGCGTGCCGAAGACCAAGTGACCGGTCGCGGCGGCGGTGAGGGCGAGTTCGATGGTCTCCAAATCGCGCAACTCACCGATGAGGATCACGTCCGGGTCTTCGCGCAGCGCGCCGCGCAAGCCGGAGGCGAAGGACTTGGTGTGCACGCCGACTTCGCGATGATTCACGAGGCAGTTCTTGCTCTCGTGCACGAACTCGATCGGGTCTTCCATCGTGATGATGTGATCCTTCCGGTTCTTGTTGCAGTAATCCACCATCGCCGCAAGCGTCGTGGATTTGCCGGAGCCGGTCGGGCCGGTGACGACGACGAGGCCCTTGTGCAACATGCAGAATTTTTTCAGCACGGCGGGCAGGGGCGCGTCGAATTTTTCAAAATCTTCAAACGAGAGCACCTTGCTTGGAATCTGGCGGAACACGGCGGCGATGCCGTTCTTCTGCTGGAAGAAATTC
>SCTL01000850.1 GCA_004297495.1 Verrucomicrobiota bacterium | reverse complement strand
ATTCACCTTGCGCGTGGCGGTGAAGATTGGTTCATTATGTCCCTCCGTGCGCACGGCAGGACTTGAACCTGCACGCCTTACGGCACTACCACCTCAAAGTAGCGCGTCTGCCAATTCCGCCACGTGCGCACGGAGGGACATAATGAACCAATCTTCACCGCCACGCGCAAGGTGAATCTGCGCACGAGGGCAGCTCGCCGGCGCATCACTTGGCAAATCCGTGCAATCTCAGCCAATACTCGCAGTCGTGCGTCCACGGATGACGCTTCGTCGAATCGAAAGCACGACTGCCGAGACCGAGGCCGTGCCCGCCGCGTTCGTAAATGTGCAAATCCACCGGCACGCCCGCGCGATGCAATGCCGCCGCCAGTTCCAGACTGTTTTCCACCGGCACAGTCTTGTCTTCCGCCGTGTGCCAGAGAAAACACGGTGGTGAATCTTTGGTGACTTGCAGATTGGCAGAAAGTTCCTTCACCAATTCCGGCGGCGGATTCGTGCCCAACAAATTTAGCCGCGAACCTTTGTGCGCCAGTGGGTCGCTCAACGACACAACCGGATAACAAAGGATCGCTAGGTCGGGCCGGGAACTTTCGCGTTCGATCAAATCTTCCGCATTCGTTTTACCTGAATCGAAATGCGTCAGCATCGTGGACGCGAGATGCCCGCCGGCGGATGAGCCGACGATGCCTACGCGTTTCGGGTCCACGTTCCACTCCGCCGCGCGCGCACGCACGGTGCGCACCGCACGCGCCGCGTCCTGCAACATCGCGGGATGACGATAGCCGTCCGAGCCGAGGCGGTACTTGAGCACGAAGCCCACGATGCCGAGTTCGTTGAACCAGCGCGCGTAGCCATCGCCCTCGTGATTTGCGAGGTGGCCGTAACCGCCGCCGGGAAAAATTACCATCGCGGCGCGAGTGGCGTTGGTGGTATCGGGCAAATAAACCGTGAGCGTCGGAACGTCCGCCGCGTTCGTGCCCAGCGCGCCGGGCGCGCCGTCGGGCCAGAGCGGAAATGAATTCGTGGTTTGTGCGTGAGTCATGGTCGCGCAGCCCAACAGCATCGGCATAAGCCGGGAAATTTTCATGGCGCGAGTCTAAACGCAGCGCCTTAGCCAATTCAACCAGATGAATTTGTTTTTGACACGGGCGCGGTTTGCGGGTGCGATACGCGTGTCGCACAACTCATCAACATCAAAATGAAAACCTTCTCCACCGTCCTCCTGGCCATGTCACTCACAACTCTGCTAAATGCGCCCGCCCTTGTCGCCGCGCCGATTCCCGACGATTGCAAGACCGGCGGGTTCGCCGTCGGCTGTCAGGCGTGGACGTTCAATCACTTCACAGCTTACGAGGCGGTCGAGAAAACCGCGCTGGCCGGGGCGAAAGTCATCGAGTTTTATCCCGGCCAGAAACTCAGCGCTGAGCATCCCGATCTCAAATGGGATCACGACGCCTCCGACGAAACGATCGCCGCCATGAAAGCGCATCTTGCCAAGCACGGTTTGCGGCCCGTGAATTACGGCGTCGTGCATGGCAAAGACGAAGCCGAGTGGCGGAAGATTTTTGAGTTCGCCAAGAAGCTCGACCTTTACGCCATCACGACTGAAGACGTGAACCAACTCGACGCAATTGAGAAGCTTGTGAAGGAGTTCGACATCCGCGTGGCGATCCACAATCACCCGCAACGCCCGAACGACGCGAACTACAAGGTCTGGGATCCGAACTACATTCTCTCGGTCGTGAAGGACCGCGACCCGCGCATCGGCGCGTGCGCGGACATCGGGCACTGGGCTACGTCCGGCATCAAGCCGCTCGACGCGGTGAAACTTCTCAAGGGCCGCATCGTGAGTTCGCATTTCAAGGATCGTCTCGCGATTGGCAAACAAACTCCGGACCAGCCGTTTGGTTCAGGCATCAGCGACATCAAGGGCATCCTCGACGAGTTTCGCGCGCAAGGTTTCAATGGGAACATTTCCATCGAATACGAAACCAAGTGGGACAATTCGCTGCCCGACGTGGCGCAATGCGTGGGCTTCTTTCGCGGTTACGGAAGCTGCCAGTGACTTCGTTTGTCGTTTCGATCACAAGAGTACGGAAATTGTTTGGCTCGCGTCAGAAAGTAAGCGCGTCAATTTTGGTTCAGCTGATCGCCCTCACCCTGACCCTCTCCCATCCGATGGGAGAGGGAACACCAAAGAACGCGTAGTGATTTTTTGAGCACTACAAAACAGCACACGCGACCGGTTTTCAGAAAAACGTCCGAATCGCCTCCCTCTCCCGTCCGACGGGAGAGGGCAGGGGTAAGGGAGAAGTTTCCGTTCAGACCTGATTACGCCAAAACGGAGGCAGCCGAAAACCTCTAGGCGTGGACTGCTTTCCTTGACGCGCGCTGCGTGAGCGGAGATGCTGCGCGCGCTCCCGAAATGAAATCAGATTCCGCCAGCCCGCCAGCCCGCGCGCCGAAACGCTGGTATCGCATTCTCTATGTGCAGGTGCTCATCGCCATCGCGCTGGGAATTTTGATCGGCGTCGTCAGGCCGGATTGGGGGAAAGCCGTCAAGCCGCTGGGCGACGGTTTCATCAAGCTCATCAAGCTGCTCATCAGCCCGATCATCTTCTGCACGGTTGTTCACGGCATCGCTTCGATGGGCGATCTGAAACGGCTCGGACGAATCGGCTTCAAGACGCTGCTCTACTTCGAGATCGTCTCCACGGTCGCGCTGCTCATCGGACTCGCCGTCGTGAATCTGCTCAAGCCTGGCGCGGGATTTAACATTGATCCAACGACGCTCGATCCCGCTGACACGAGCAGCTACGTCCAGAAAGCCCACTCGCTGACCGCTGTGGATTTGTTCCTGA
>SCTL01000849.1 GCA_004297495.1 Verrucomicrobiota bacterium | reverse complement strand
TCCCGCGGGCAGCGATTTGCCCGCGGGAATGAAAAGCGATCTGTATCTGTTCGTAGCGGATCGGTCCACAATTCCGGACGCTCCGACTGGAAACCGGTTGCAAGTCGAGCAGGTGAACCGCCTCACTACTGCGAGTTGGACGGTCGGTGAAAAGGTTTATGTGCTGGCAGCCGAGGGAGACGAAACTTTCCTGCGACGATTTCTCTGAAGTTGAACGACCGGCTTAATAGTTCTCACCGGCCCGCGCGACACTCATCCGATAAACCACCCAATAATAATCCGCCGCTTCCTTTTTGTTGATCAGCCGGGGCAACATGGCCAGGCCTGGCACGGCGGGCACGCGGGTGCTCTCGTTTTTCCAGCGATGCAATTCGCTGTGGCCATCCGAAAACGAAAATGCCGCCGCGCCGTTATGGTATGAGGCCGGGAGATCAAGCCATTGATTGGTATTCGCCCGGTTCTTGAAATAGCCATCGCCGATGCTGTCGGGATGCTCATCGAGAAAGGCGAAGATTTCCTCGGGATGGGGGATGGCCGAGAGTTTGAAGAACTGGACGTAGTCGGGATTGTTCTTATTGTGGTCGCCGGCCATCGCATCGCCGGCATTGCCCACCATCGCGTTCATCGAGTAGCTGCGCACGCGCTCGTTCCAGCCGGCATCACGTTGCACTTTGCTCAACACGCGATCAGAGGGACAGCGATAAATTCCGGCAGCTTTGCCGACGTAGGGACCGAGACTCGCTTCCGTCAAGGTGGCCGTGTTGGTGTTGTCCGGCGAAAGTCCCCAGTTGAGCGCGCCACTGGCCCAATTCGTTGCCGCCGCCAGCCCGATGCCGTCCACGCTCGGGAACAATTCCACGTTGTAGGGGAGAAGATCGTTGTGGTCAGTCGCGTAAAGTTGCCACGCGGAGGAAAGCTGCCGGGTATTGCTGAGGCACGCGATGGCTTGCGCCTTGGCCCGGGCTTTAACCAGTGCCGGCAGCAGCAGCGCCGCAAGAATGGCGATCATCGCAATGACCACCAGCAATTCGACCAAGGTGAACGCCGGGACTTCACGCGCTGCTGATGTTGTCCCGTCTTCGTCTTGCAGAGAGCTCTGGAACTTGCTGCACTTCATGTTGCCTTCGGGCTGACATAAAACTATTAGAGGGATAACGATGAAATGTCAAAGGCACTTTTCCGGAATCTTGGGAAAAGCCGGGTGGGTCATGACCCCATGTAAACCGATTCGCGTCCCGGTTTCAACTCTGCGACCTCCGTGGCCTTTCATTCCAACGCGAGAAATAGATTCGTCCTTCCCGACCTGATTTGCCACGCTCCGAGTGCATCATGTCGCTGAAAGACCGAGTCGCCGCCTGGTTACGTCCGCCGCTGCTATCACGCGGGCGGATTGGTCTCGCGCTGGCGGTGGCGGCCGCGGCGGATGGCCTGCAACTCGCCAGCCTGCCGCTGGCGTGGGTTTTCGTCCCGGAGATCATTGACGTGATCGCAATGGCGCTGCTGATGTGCGTGCTGGGTTTTCACTACCTGCTGCTGCCGACGTTCGCGCTGGAGTTGCTGCCGCTCTTGGATGCGTTGCCGACCTGGACCGGGTGTGTGATTGTGGTCATCGCGTTGCTTCCTCCGACGCAACGCGA
>SCTL01000848.1 GCA_004297495.1 Verrucomicrobiota bacterium | reverse complement strand
TGGTGAACGTTGGCGACATCAAGCCGGACGAGATCGGCATGGAATTCTTTCTCCGCATGGCGTGGGACATCACGCCGTGGAATGAAAACGCGCAGATGACGTTCCTCACGCAATGGGCGGAACGCGACTTCGGGAATGAACACGCCACCGAGATCGCCACGATTATGGACGAGTTTTACCGGCTCAACTACGGCGCGAAACCGGAACACCTGCACCTGACCGCGTTCTCCACGAACTACCACGAGCTGGAACAGCGGCTTCAACACTTTAGCGACCTAGTGAAACGGACCGATGCGCTGTTCGCCAAACTTCCAGCGGAGAAGAAGGACGCCTTTTACGAAATGGTCGTTTATCCGGTGCGCGGGGCGGCGCTGGCGAACGAGAAGAATTTGAATCCGACTCCTGAAAAAGCGCAGCAGGCTTTCGATCAACTCCAAGCGGAGACGAAGCGGTTCAACGAACAGATCGCCGCCGGCAAGTGGCGGCATGTGATCTCGGCGAACCCGCGCAATCGTCCGGCCTTGCGGAAGCCTGATCCTGAAAAACGCGCGCTCGCCACCAACGCTCCGCCCGCCAGCGCGTCGGCTGCCGACGATACCAGCATCGCCATCGAAGCGGAAAAGCCCGCGCGCGCAATCGCAGGCGGTGGCGCAGCCTGGAAAGTGATCGCCGGACTCGGGCGCACCGGAGATTCCATCGCGCTGCTACCGACGACGGCGAGCGTCACGGGTGATGCGGCGTTGGAGTTTGATTTCAAGTCCGCTAGAACCGGCGCGGCGAAAGTGCTGCTCTATTGCATCCCGACGCACCCGCTGAATTCCGATCACAAGGTGCGTTACTCGGTGAGCATTGACGGTGACGCTCCGAAAGAGGTGAATCTGGCGACGAAGGAATTCAGCAAAGAGTGGAGCGCGAATGTCATTCGCGGCGCGGCCATCGGCACGACTGAACACACGCTCGCCAAATCCGGCAAACACACGCTCACGGTCCGCCCGCTCGATCCCGGCCTCGTCTTCGACAAAGTCGTGATTGACCTCGGTGATTTGAAACCGTCACAACTCGGCCCGCCGACAAAATGATCTACCGCGATCTGTTGCTCCTCGAAGAAGGTTTCCGCTGGTTCGGCCCGAACGATCCTGTGCCGCTGAGTTACATCCGGCAGTCGGGCGCGAGCGCCGTCTTCACTTCGCTGCACCAGATTCCTTATGGTGAACTTTGGCCGTGCGAAGCGATTCGCGAGCGCAAAGAAACCATCGCCGCCGCCGGATTGCGGTGGAGCGCCGTCGAGTCGGTGCCGGTGCATGAGGACATCAAGACCGGACGCGGCGATCTGAAGCGGCTGTTTCAGAACTACGCCGACACGCTGCGCCATCTCGCGTCGGAGGACATCCGGCTCGTGATTTACAATTTCATGCCCGTGCTCGACTGGGTTCGCACCGACATGAAATTCGTCCTGCCCGACGGCTCGGAGACGATGCGCTTTGATCCGGTGCGCTTCGCTGCGTTTGAAATTCATGCGCTCAAACGCCAAGGCGCAGAGGCGGACTACACGCCGGAGCAAGTCGAGCGCGCTGATGTCTGGTGGAAAAGTCGCGATGCCGCCGCGCGGGAAAAATTCATCCAGACCATCATTGATGTTTTTCCCGGCGTGAAGTGGGGACTCTCGCTCGACGACATCCGCACGATGCTCGCGCGTTACGTCGGC
>SCTL01000847.1 GCA_004297495.1 Verrucomicrobiota bacterium | reverse complement strand
AACCAAATCTCCATCCACACTTGCATCAATTGCATCCTGAATGTTCGTCGCGGCGGTGGGCCAGTTGGTGTAGGGCGGTGTGGGACTGGAACTGTTCAAATCCACGTAGCGCGTCGTGGCGGAAGCCGTCAGCGCGAGACAAAAAACCGCCAGCGGGAAGAAGTTTTGGATTTGGTGTTTCATGATCCCCGTTCCAAGTCGGTGAATTCTTAACATCAAATCGCGACGTGAGCAAGCGCGTGATGTTCCGTTGTCCCAAGAGGGTGCATGGCAATGGTTGAACGCTTTGGCGGCGAAACTCTGTTCCGTAGGAACATTTGAAAATAGCCCAGCATTTCAATGCCGGGTCCAAACGGCAACCCATTCAAGTCCCGAAGGGACGGACGAAAAACTCGCGCCCAATCAACCAGGTTCTAGGCCCGCGCGGTCGCAGGAATGATCGGAGCGGTTCGTTCCCGTTTCATCCGAGGAATGAGCAGCATCGCGACGATGAACACTGCCATGCTGGTCGCCGTGATGAGAATTCCCTGGAGACGCGGATGGATGGCGGCGGTCAGTGTGACGGCGAGAATCGCAACCGAGGGCAAAACGGTTCCGAAGATCGCGAGCTTCGCTCCCATGATCGTCACGGAGCGAACAGTGATGACGGTCACGACGATGGCCGACGAAATCAGCATCGCGGCGTTGAGCGGAATGAATTCCTGCGCGAAATACATCAGCGGATACGCGCCCGTGAACGCGCCGAGCACGAGCAGCAACATCCAGCGGTCGAAATTGTGAATCGCGAACGCGTGCGCGACCAGACCGAGCAACAATCCAAAAACGACTACGCTCGCCGGGCCGAGCCAGGTGAGTTCGCCAAGACGATCAATCGGCGCGACGCCGAGCACGTCGAGCGCGATGGGCCGGCCAAAGAGCAGCCGTTTGTAATCCCACGTGTAAACCGTCTGGCCGTTGCCGCGCGAATACTTCGTCGGCTGCAAAGAAAGTTCCAACATGCGCACGTCCGAGCCGACTGCGGTGAGATCAATGTGAAACGTGTCGAGGATTCCGCACGGCGGAGTTTGCAGATTGTAAAGCCCCTTGCCGACGGCGGAATAGCCGATGGTCATCGGCGTCGGTCCGGCCGGCAGCGAGCCGAACCACACGAGCTTGTCGCCGCGAATCTCCACTGATTCGCTCGGCTGCGAGTTCACCGTCACTTCGAGATCGGCCAGCGAAATGATTTGCGGCGGCAACGGCAATGACACTTCGCACTCGCCGCCGCCTGCCGGGCCGGAAGCTTGAAACTTGGTTTTGAGTTGTGCGGTGTAAATGGATTCCGGCTGCGTGGTGCCGACGCTGAGATCGGGCTTGAGCGAAACCGTGGCGGCAAAGCTTTTCACCGTGGCGAGCGGACGCTGCGGCACGGTGACGAGTGGCTTGGCAGACTCGGCCCGCGCAATTGCCGGCGCGGCGGCGGCACTCATGCTGGTGCGGAGCGCTTTCTTCTTCGCCGCGGACAGCGCCGGCAAGAGCATCGCCGCCAGAACAGCGATGATGGCGATGACGACCAGCAGTTCGATGAGGGTGAAGGCAGGATGGCGATGTGTTTTCATAAATGACCTCGCGGTTGGGCTTCGAGCTTTGGTTAGCACGCGGGCTGCCATCGGATTTTTGTGGCTGTTTGGAGGAAATTCTTCAAACCCGCCGAAGCAACGGGAGCGAACCTCACGCGAAAAGGCGTCAGGTCCACGCAAACTTCAAGATTGAAAGTTGAGCGAGCAAGCGTTGAACGCGTCGGACCATCTACGGGAATTTGCTCCGCATTTTTGAAGAGCCTCGTTCCTTGCCTCGGTGGCGATTCTGTGGTAATAAGAAACTGATTCTTACCCAGATCTGAGCGTAATCTGTAAGTCGTAACCTATAGAAAGAAAGGAATGCTCCATGAAACAGTTCGCCTGTCTGTGCCTGTTCACCGCGCTGACTTCCGTCGCCGCCATCGTTGACTTCAATCTTTCGCCACCCGGCACTGACAAAGCCGTGGGCGTCAGTCCGCTGAACGAAGTTCCGCCCGCCACCAACAGCGTCGGTTCGGGCGGCGAACTTCCGCCGGGAATTTTTCTCGACACCAACACGCGCCAACTCGGTTTCGCCATCGGCTACGGTTCGAGCGCGGGCTTTACCGATATGACCGGCCCGGCCACCGCCATGCACTTTCACGCGCCGGCGGGTCCGGGCACAAACGCGTCGGTGTCTGTCAGTCTCGTGCCGTTCCACATCCCGGCGGCGAACCCGGCGAACGGCGGGCAGATTCTTGGCTCCGTGATTCTCAATACGAACCAGTTCAATCAAATCCTCAACGGCCTGTTCTACTTCAACATTCACACGGCGACC
>SCTL01000075.1 GCA_004297495.1 Verrucomicrobiota bacterium | reverse complement strand
GCGGCGCTGGTGCTCGTCTCTTTGATCAAGCCGAGACGATTCGCCGCGGCGGTGGCTTGAAAATTCATTGAGTCCATTGCGCCCAGTGTGTTCGCAAACGTCACCGCCTTGGGATCAAGCCTGCCGATGACGTCGAGCGCCGCATTGCCGTCGGCCATGATTTTGGCGGACGTGGCTTTGATGGCCTCGGGTGTGGTCTCGAATTGCGGGAGCGAGAGGACGTTCTTGAATTTGAGTCCGGATTTCTGGATGTCGGCGACGGTTTTCATTTTGGATGTCGAGTCCCCGGCACTGCTCGTGGAATCACAGCATGAGTTGGTCTTGGTGCAGCAAGACGTCGTGACCGCGGCGAGGACGACCGCGTAAAGAGAGTTCTTTAGCATGGGCCGAAACTAGCGGCGCGCCCAGCGTGTGTCACGGAGAATTCCGCGCGTGACAGCCGCCGTCGGACTCGGGAAACTCGCGCCGAACGAAACCCGATGCCTCTGCTCGAAATCAAAAATCTCCAACTCGATTTCGAAACCGACGGTCACGCCGCGCGCGCGGTGGACGGCGTGTCGCTGCACCTCGAAGCGGGCGAGACGTTGTGCCTCGTGGGCGAAAGCGGCTGCGGCAAAAGCGTGACGGCACAATCCATCGCGCGACTCGTGCCCACGCCGCCGGCGCGCTACGTGGGCGGGGAAATTTTGCTGAACGGTCGCGACACGCTCAAGATGTCGGCGCGTGAGTTGCAAAACATTCGCGGCGGCGTGGTGAGCTATGTGTTTCAAGAGCCGGGCGCGTCGTTGAATCCCGTGTTCCGCGTCGGCGCGCAAATCAAGGAAGCGCTCAAGTTGCACAAACCCCTCACCCCGTCCCTCTCCCCATCGGATGGGGAGAGGGTGGCCGAAGGCCAGGTGAGGGGTTCATACGACGCCGAAGTCGTTCGTCTGCTGAAACTCGTCGGCATTCCCGCGCCGGAATCGCGCGCGAAAAATTATCCATTTGAAATGTCCGGCGGGATGCAGCAACGCGTGATGATCGCCATGGCGCTGGCCAGCGAACCAAAGTTGCTCGTCGCCGATGAACCGACCACCGCGCTCGACGTGACGATTCAGGCGCAGATTCTGGATTTGCTGCGCGACCTCAAGCAACGCCTCGGCATGGCGATCCTGCTCATCACACACAACCTCGGCATCGTCGGCGACATGGCCGACCGCGTGGCGGTGATGTATGCCGGGCAGATCGTCGAACTCGCGCCCGCGCGCGAATTGCTGCGCCGCCCGCTGCATCCCTACACGCGCGCGCTGATGGCCAGCGTGCCGAAACTCGGTGGGTGGGGCGAGGCTACTGACGAGCCGGCTCGCGAGGACGCTCGCCCCACCAAACGATTGGTGGCGATTCCCGGCAACGTCCCGCGCATCGGCAATTTCCCACCCGGCTGCCGTTTCGCCCCGCGGTGTCCGATTGCGAAGCCGGAGTGTTCGGAAAGAATTCCCGAACTGGTCGAAGTGGAGCCGCAGCGCTGGGTGCGGTGTCCGTTTTGGAAATGAATCACTTGCTGCCGGGTTGCTCGTCGTTGCGGTGCAGGCGAAAGAGCGCCAGCAACAACAGCACGGCGAGCGAAATGAAAATCACCGCGCCCCAAAGCGACAATGGCGAAACGTAATCGCTGTCGCTCGCCGGCGTGGCGACGAGATAAACGATTTCATCCAGCACCATCGCGCTGCCGATACCCATGACAACGCACGCCAGCATCGCCGCCCAGCGACGGCGCGGATTGAAAGCTATCACGAAAGCCGACGGCAGGACGAGCAGCACGCCGAAAAACAAATGGTGAATGATCAATCCATTCGTGCGGACGTGATGCACTCCGACGAGATGCAGAAAGAGTCTTTGGCCCGCGAAGGTGGCGAGCAACGGCACGAGAATCAGCAGCAGGGTTTGCCGGGCGGGAAGTCGCGTCATCGGATGCGGAGTATTGTCCTCACTTCGCCAGGCCGAGGTTTTTCAAAACGCGCACCGTCGGACTCGACTTGTTGAGCGTGTAGAAATGAAAACCCGGCGCGCCGGCGCGCAGCAATTCCGCGCATTGCTGCGTGGCGTATTCGATGCCGAACTCGGTGGCCGCCACGTCGTCTTCGCCGATTTGATCCAGTCTGGCGTTGAGCGACGCAGGGAGGCGCGCGCCGCATTTGGCGGTGAACCGCTGGATTTGGCCCGCGCTTAAGAACGTGGACGCGATGCCCGGCACGAGCGGCACACTGACGCCAAGTTGCTGCGTGAGCTGATCGCGGAATTCAAAGTAGTCGGCGTTGTCGAAGAACAGTTGCGTGAGGACGTAATCCGCGCCGGCGTCAATCTTCTCCTTGAGATGCCGCCAATCCACTTGCTTGCCCGCTGTGCAGGCAATGTGGCCCTCGGGAAAGCCGGCGACGCCGATGGAAAAATCGCCCTGCTCGCGGATGAA
>SCTL01000846.1 GCA_004297495.1 Verrucomicrobiota bacterium | reverse complement strand
AGTTCGAGCGCTGAAGCGGGCTGAAGCCCGCGCTCCGGAGCGCGGCGTTCACGCCGCTTCACTGACCGGACGCGACGCGAGTTGGAATCTTTTCGGAAATTCGTTTTGGCAACCGTTCTAGACGCCAAGCGCGTCAACCCTCGACCACGCTGCGCACCTCACCCGACTTCAACCGCGTCTTGAGCCGCTGACCCGCTTTCACCTTTGCCGCATCGCGCAAAACTTTTCCCGTCGCCGCATCCGTCGTTATCGAATAACCGCGCGCCAACACCTGCTCCGGCCCGAGCAAGCGCAGCCGCGATTGCAACTCCTGAAACTCATGCCGTCGCTCGCGCAACTGCTGCCGCATCCGTTCCACCAACTGGCGCCGTGTCTGCGCCAGCGATTCCCCACGCTGCCTGAGCAATTGCGCCGGGCGCGTCCGCCACAAACGCCCGGCCAGGTTTTGCACCGCAAGTTTTCCATCGCGGACGCATTGCCGGCCACAGCGGGCGAGTGACGATTGCAAGTCATCCAACCGCTGCAGCCACTCGTCCAGTTTGCGTCGTGGATGCGCCAGCATCAGCCGGTGCGCCGCAGCTTCGTGACCCTCCCCTGCCCGCTCCAACTGCTGCCGCACCCGCAGCCGCATCAATGCCGGCGCTTCCGATACAAACTCCCGGCTCGCAAAAACATTCTCGGTGATGATCTCCGCCGCCGCGCTCGGCGTCGCCGCGCGCATGTCCGCCACAAAATCGCTGATGGTGAAATCAATCTCGTGGCCGACCGCCGACACGACCGGAATCGCCGACTCAAAGATGGCGCGCGCCACGACTTCCTCATTGAACGCCCACAAATCTTCGAGCGACCCGCCGCCGCGAGTGACGAGGATCAAATCCAAATTCATCGTAGCAGCCGACGTGAGTCGGCTCTGATTTTTAATCTGAGCGGACTCACGTCGGCTGCTACGGGAATTGAATTCATTCAACCGCCCGATCGCCTCCGCAATTTCTTCCGCCGCGCCCTCGCCCTGCACTCGGCACGGCGCGAGAATGATTTCCAGACCTGGATTCCGCCGCTGCACGACATGCAACACATCGCGAATTGCCGCACCCGTCGGCGAAGTCACCAAGCCAATGCGCTGCGGAAATTTCGGCAGCGCACGTTTCCGCTCCGGCGCGAACAAACCTTCCGCCGCGAGCTTGGCCTTGAGTTTCTCGAACGCAATTTGGAGCACCCCCACGCCCTGCAACTCGACCGCGCGCACGATCAGTTGATATTGCCCGCGCGCCTCATACACCGTCACGTCGCCTTGCAGCAAAACCTTCTGGCCGTCCGCCAGCAACTCGCGATGCGACACTTTCTCGCGGCTGAACAGCACGCAACTCAGTTGCGCCCCGGCATCCTTGAGCGTGAAATAAATGTGCCCCGAAGATTGCGCCCGCAGATTCGTGATCTCGCCGCTCACCCAGATCGTGCCGACTTGCTTTTCCAGCGACCGCTTGATCTGCGTGGTGAGTTCGCTGACGGACAACACGTGCCGGGTTTGTTCCGTCGGAAACAGTTCACCGAAGTCCCATTGTGATTTGGTTGGCTTGCTCATCGAATCGGACAGCATTAAGCCCGAGTTCCGGTCGGAAGAAAACGAATTTCCTGTCAGTCTCCGAGCCGCCGTCACCGGCCGTTCGCATTTTGGCCAATTTCGCGTTACGCTGTGCGCGAGACAGCGATGAGCGCACTCACAAAAACTTTTCTTGCGTTTGCGGTCGGCAACCTTCTCGCCTCCGTGCCCATTTTGTCGGACCTCGTGGACGTCAGCAACGCGCCCGGCCTGTATGTGACTTTCCCGGTTGGCGTCACGTGTTCCGGTTTATTTCTCCTCTCCTGGGTGCTCCAAAAGGAAGTGGC
>SCTL01000845.1 GCA_004297495.1 Verrucomicrobiota bacterium | reverse complement strand
GCGCGTCGTTTTCCCAGACGGGCAGGCCGTCCTTGCGCCAGTAGCAGCCGAACGCCCAGCGCGGCAACGATTCGCCGGGATACCATTTGCCCTGGCCGTAATGGACGAGTGAATTGGGCGCAAACTTTGCGCGCAGCCGCTTGAGCAGCTTGTCGGAGAGCACGCGCTTGGCGGGCGAGACGGCGGTGAAGTTCCACTCCGCGCCGTCGGGATCATCAATCGAAACAAACGTCGGCTCGCCGCCCATCGTCAGGCGCACGTCGTTCTTCTTGAGGTCGCCGTCTATCGCGTGACCGAGGATTTCGATGCGCTGCCATTGTTCTTCGGTGTAGGGCTTGGTGACGCGCGGCGATTCGTAGATACGCGTCACGCGCATCTCATGGCTGAACTCACACTCGCACTCATCGAGCGCGCCGCTGATGGGCGCGGCGCTCGTGGGATCAGGCGTGCAGGCGAGCGGGATGTGGCCTTCGCCCGCGAGCAAGCCGGACGTGGGATCAAGCCCAATCCAGCCGCCGCCGGGCAGATAAACTTCTGTCCACGCGTGGAGGTCGGTGAAATCTTTTTCCGTTCCGCTCGGGCCATCGAGTGATTTCAGGTCGGGCTTGAGCTGAATCAAGTAGCCACTGACGAAGCGCGAGGCGAGACCACAATGCCGGAACAACTGGCAGAGCAACCACGCGGAATCGCGGCATGAACCGCTCAACTTCTTGAGCGTTTCTTCCGGCGTCTGCACGCCGGGTTCAAGGCGGATCAAATACTTGATGTCTTTCCAAAGCCGCTGGTTCACGGCGACGAGGAAATCAATCGTGCGCGGCTTGTCCTTCTCCGGAACTTCCAGCCGCTGTTTTTTTGTCCGCCGTTTGACTTCGCCGAGGACGTCGCGGCGCAACGCGGTCAGATATTTGGTGAATTGCGGCGTCAGCCAGCATTTGCGCTGGAAGGGATCAAGTTCGTGATCGAGTACGTGATCATACTCAAACGGAAATTTTTCCGCCTGCGGTTCGAGGAAGAAGTCGAACGGGTTCAACACCGACATCTCAGCGACCAAATCCACTTCCACGCAAAACTCGCGCGTGGGTTGGTCAAAGACCAGCCGCGCGGCGTAGTTCGACTGCGGGTCTTGCATCCAGTTGATGAAATGTTTTTCCGGCGTGACCTTGAGTGAGTAACTCAGGATTCGCGTGCGCGAATGTGGCGCGGGGCGGAGCCGCACGACTTGCGGGCCGAGATTGACGAGCCGGTCGTACTGGTAGTGCGTCTGGTGGTGGAGCGCGACGTGGATGGACACAAAAATTTACGATTTACGATTTACGATTGAGGATTTGTCCGCGCCAGGAAATTGCGGCGTGCTGCGGCTGGTGCTTCCGCCTTTGCTACGCTCCGGCGCGACGGGTCGCACATAGCCGCGCTCCTGCTGTTGCTGCTCCTCCTGCTGCACCATGATTTCGTCCTCGAGATTGTTGAACGATTGGAAAATGTAGGCGTTGAAGAGCGCGCCGCCGATG
Organism: Verrucomicrobiota bacterium; assembly: GCA_004297495.1. GTDB lineage: Bacteria > Verrucomicrobiota > Verrucomicrobiia > Limisphaerales > JADLHS01 > SCTL01. The sequence continues at coordinate 17 of SCTL01000845.1, read as the reverse complement.
TCGTTGAGCTTTTGCTG
>SCTL01000844.1 GCA_004297495.1 Verrucomicrobiota bacterium | reverse complement strand
CCCGCCAAACTTCAAAAAGTTGCAGGAGCTATTCAATCTTGACCGCGCGATTAAAGAACCGGCGGACAAGCCATTAGTGATCGTCGAGGGGTTCTTCGATGTCATCAAACTGCATCAGCACGGCTATCGCAAGACCGTCGCTCTCATGGGCAGTTTCTTGTCGCCGGCCCACGTCGAATTGATTCGTCAGCACACGACCCACCAGAGTCATGTGATCCTGATGCTGGACGAGGACAAAGGAGGCCAGGACGAACGCGGCCGGACTGCCGCCCAACTCTCGAAACTCTGTTTCGTCAGAACGATTCAGTTCGAGAAGCCCGGGACACAGCCAGAGCATTTGTCCGCCGATGAAGTGGCGCAAATGCTGGGAGGTGTCCTGTGAAATTCGCAGTGAAGCGTTATTGGTCGGTCTGCGACGAGGTTCAAGTCGAAGCCAACTCGCCAGGCGAAGCGATTGACCTCGCTCACGAACTGCCAGTGGACAGCGCCAAGACTGAGTTCGTTCCCGATTCCATGAACAGCGACCCGCATTGTGACGTGCAACCGATCATCACCGGGGGCGCTACGTGAGCACGCGGAAGTCGCAACCGAGCGACTTCCGCAAAATCCTTGACCGCATTTCCCACCGCCACGACACGCGCCGCGTCTTCGATGGATTCACCCGTCTCGCGGCGTGTGCGCTTGCCGCGCAGACCCGCGAGGCCGAATACCTTGACGAAGCCAAACGATGGGAAAAGCCGGACTTGGAATTATTCGCGGAAGCACTTGGCGCTCTCGTGAGCGAGATGGAATCGCGTCCGTTCGAAGACCTCATCGGCGGATACTACATGGAGTTCGCGCTGTCGCACAAAGGTCAGCAGTGGAATGGCGAGTTCCACACGCCAAAGAACATCTGCGACATGATGGCGAGGATGCTGTTTGACTTGGAGTCGTTGCCGACCGAAGGCCCGATCACGGTTTGTGAACCGGCCTGCGGCTCAGGTGCGATGATTCTCGCTGTCGGCGAGGCGTGTCCGCCGGAATTGCGGCGGCGCTTGCGTGTGACCGCCATAGACATCAATCGCTCCGCGTGCGACATGGCGTTCATCAATACGACCCTATGGGGCATCCCCACGCGCGTCATCCACGGCAATTCGTTGCCGCTGGAATTCTGGGCGGCGTGGTCGAACATCCACTACATCGCGCCGTGGCTACCATTGGCGCTCCGAATCAAAACGCCGGAAGCCGCAGAGCAGGGTGAGCCGCCGAAACCAGCCGAGAGAGAGCAGATCAAACCTGCGCTCGTTCAGCAGGAATTGGCCCTTGAATAATCACAGCCCCTTTCGTTCATCGGAAGGGGCTTTTTGTTTTCCACAGACGGAATTGCCACGCCGCCTGATATACTTCCTAGCGGGATAAAGTTCTTTCAAAGGAGCGACCACTTCCCTGTTTCTCGCTGGTCAAACGAAGTGCCGTCCGCGCTTCCAGCGAGAGTAATCCAACCAGAAGCAACCCGCGCTAACGGGTGGACGGCAGAAAGAGAGTAATCGTGAATGCAAATACTGCAAGCATGACGCCCACGGCGGAATTGCTTGATCGTCTCAAATCGGAAATGCCGGAACTGTGGGGACAAGCCCAGGTCGTCGGCAGATGGGTTTGGCTGGAATTCAACGTCCCGCCAGTGACGCAGATCAGGGCGAAGCTCAAAGAGTTTGGCTTCCATTGGAACGGCGCGCGCAAATGCTGGCAACATCCCTGCGGTATTCCGAGCCGACGTGCCGGTGGCGATCCTCGCTCGTATTATCAGGTCAAGCCGGCGAGTGGAATGGAAATGAATGATGCACTACCGGCCGCGTTTGCAAAGGAATACAAAGTGGTTGCGTTGCGCGAATGTCCGTTACCGGAGCAGATGAAAATCTGCGACACACCGGACACCGCTGCCGATTACTGGCGATTGAACATTCAGACGAACCCCTACTTCAACCCGGAGGCCGAATGCCTTGCGGTGTTAATGTTGAACACGCGCCGTCGTGTGAAGGGCCACCAGCTTGTGACCATTGGCACGATGGACACGTTGCTCGTGCATCCTCGCGAGGTGTTTCGCGGAGCGGTGATCGCTGCGGCCTCAGCCATTGTGCTCATGCACAACCATCCGTCGGGCGACCCAACGCCGTCAGAAGCCGACATCAAGGTGACGCGTGATCTCATCCGCGCCGGCCAGTTGATGAAGATTGACGTGCTTGATCACGTCGTCATGGGAAATCCGAGCCGGTGCTCGCTCCGAGAGTTGGGTTATTTTTACAATTGAGTGGCAACCCGTTGCTGAGAGCAACGGGCTTTTTTGATCATGAACTCGGGACTTTTTCCAATCTTCCCGAGACGCATTGTTGCAACACCCATTCAGCCAACTGTCTTGCAGCTTTTTCGGCAGGGGCATTTCTATGATCTTGTTCCTCATTTCTTTTTTCCGCATCCGAAAGCAATTCATTAAACGCACCCGCGACTGCGCGACATTCACCCGCCAGATCATCGCTTCCACTTTCGGTGAGATTGTGCCGCACACGTTCAAAGAGAGCTTTTGCGAGAATATTCAGTCCCACAAACATTTCGGGCAGAGTATCACCATCTTTCCTCATAGTTGTGATCATCGTATCGAGTTCGATGATTTCCCGGTCGAGCACTTGACTCACGGACGTTACCGCCGCCTTTTTTTCCAACGCCTCAATCATCCCCTCAACAAGGATTTGCAGGCCCTGACCGATCTTGTCGTTATATCCACAAATACTCATAAGTTTATTCTATAGATAAGTTTTGATTTTTTCAAGTTCGCAGTTTATGGCCGATGAGAGCAATGATACGACTGCGGTTGCGACCGCAACAACAAAACTCGCCCCGCCGCCTTCCTGCTCGCCGTCCAGTAGATAGACGCTGAACCCAATGAAGGTCAGAATCAGCAGATACAGGAGCATCATTCCTGCGATGAATTCCCTGCGTACTGACATGAGAAAGTTCAGATGCCATAAGACTGCGCGCACATTACGTTCCTTGGCTCTGACTGCATTTCGCATGATCTTGCGAGAGATGCGCGGGCCTCCCAACACGACTGTCTTACTCCTCAAAAAAATGCTGGAGAATATTTTTGCATAAGGAATCACGAGAATATTTGGGTAGGTAATCTCATCGTCATTCCACCAATGGGCGCGCAACGCCAGTTGTTCGAGTTTATGCCAAACAGAAAATAAATCGACCGTTCTGTAAATGAGCATCCCCGTTACCAAAATGAATAATGCGGGGAAATCATCTCCTAAAACCTGCGCAATATTATTCAACCCGTCCCTCCGCGATCTTACGAATTCCCAAAAACATGCCGACCAAGTAAATGAACCAAGACAGACCAAACGCCGCGACCGCCGGATACCATTGCCAAACCCCTCCCTTGA
>SCTL01000843.1 GCA_004297495.1 Verrucomicrobiota bacterium | reverse complement strand
TGAACTTTCATGCCGCCATTTAATCACGCACCGTCGCGTTGGCGAAGATTTTTTCTAACGAGTCGGACGCGTCCTTTTGATTGACTTCGGCGGACAAAGTTTGTGGCATGGCGCTGCACAGTTATTCGTCCAAGCCCATGAAAAAATTCAACGTCGGGGTTGTCGGTTATGGCTGGGTTGCCACGGCGCACATTCCCGCCATCAACGCCACTTCGCTCGCGCAAGTCACGGCGGTCTGTTCCTCACGCCCGCTCGATGCCACCGAACTCAGCCGCAAGTACGGCAGCGACATCACGACCTACGACAGCCTGGACGAGATGCTCGCCAATCCCGAGCTCCACGCCGTCTCGATTTGCAGCTACCCCTATCAGCACACCGCGCAAGTCATCAAAGCCGCGCGCGCGGGCAAACACATCATCATCGAGAAACCACTTTGCCTCTCGCTCAAAGACCTGCGCGCCATGCAGGCCGCCATTGAGAAAGCGAAAGTCAAAACGTGCGTGTGTTTTGAATGCCGCTATTCCAGCCAGTTCCTCGTGACGAAAGCCGTGATTGATCAAGGGCTGCTCGGCGAATTGCACTATGGCGAGATTGATTACTACCACGGCATCGGCCCGTGGTATGGGCAGTTCCGCTGGAACACGCGCAAAGACGCCGGCGGCAGCGCGCTGCTCACCGCCGGTTGCCACGCGCTCGACGCGTTGCTGCTTTGCTTGGGCACGGACGTCGAGGAAGTCACGAGCTACGACACCAAGTCGCGCAGCAAGATTTTCAAGCCTTACGAATACAAGACCAGCAGTGTGACGATTCTGAAATTCAAGAGCGGTCGCATCGGCAAGTGCGCCGCCATCGTGGATTGTTTGCAGCCGTATTATTTCCACACGCACCTGGTCGGCAGCCACGGCAGCCTGCTCGACAACAAGTTTCACTCCGCAAAACTCAAGTCGAACAAAAACGCCTGGAGCACGCTGTCCATGAAGATGCTCGATTCCGGCGAAGTGTCGGATCATCCCTACACGACGCAGTTCGAGGCGTTTTTCAACGCGCTCGCCGCTGGAAAAGAAATGCCGCTCACCAGTTTCGGCGACGCCGCACGCACGCACGAAGTGATCTTCGCCGCCGACAAATCCGCGGCGACGGGCAAACCAGTCCGCATGACTGCACTAAAGTAATGGCCGCTAAATCCGCCAACCGACTCCTGCACGAATGTGATCTCTGGTCGCGCGGTTTTACGCTGGTCGCCGGCGTGGACGAAGCGGGGCGCGGCCCGCTGGCCGGCCCAGTAGTGGCGGCGGCGGTGATTTTGCCAGCGCACTGGCGCGAGTCGGGCATTGCACAAAACCTGCGCACGCTCAACGACTCAAAACAACTCACCGAAACTCAGCGCGAAGATTTCTTCGCGCTCTTATTCGCGCATCCAGAAATCCAGCGCGGCATCGCCATCGTGGACTCGCTCACGATTGACCGCATCAACATCCTGCAAGCCACGCATCGCGCCATGAACGACGCCCTCGCGCAACTCACGCCGCAACCGCAGCACGCGCTCGTGGATGGCAAGCCAGTCAAAACGCTGTGTGTGCCGCAGACCGCGCTCGTGAAAGGCGATTCGCTCAGTTACTCCATCGCCGCCGCCAGCGTGCTCGCCAAAGTCACTCGTGATCGGATGATGCTGGATTACGAACGTGAGTTTCCCGGC
>SCTL01000842.1 GCA_004297495.1 Verrucomicrobiota bacterium | reverse complement strand
ATCCGCTTGCTTGAGGCCGACCGGCTGCTAAAGTCCAACCCGCTTTGGCGCCCGATTCCCGGGCGCTTTTCATTCTTAACCTGGGATTGGAAGCACGTGAAAGTTTTTAGTGGAACCGCCAACGAGCCGCTCGCCCACGCGATCTGCGATTACATCGGCATCAAGCTCGGCAAATGCAGCATCCGCCCGTTCCCCGACGGCGAGACCTTCGTCAAGATCGAGGAGAACGTGCGCGGCGAAGATGTCTTCATCGTGCAGCCGACTTCGCCGCCCTCGAATCACAACCTGATGGAACTCTTCATCATGATGGATGCGTTGCGGCGTTCCAGCGCGCATCGGATCACGGCGGTGTTGCCGTTCTACGGTTACGCAAGGCAGGATCGCAAAGATCAACCGCGCGTGCCCATTACCGCCAAGCTCGTGGCGAATCTGCTCGTGGCCGCCGGCGCGAATCGGATTCTCACGATGGATTTGCACGCGCAACAGATTCAGGGTTTCTTCGACATCCCGGTGGATCATCTCTACGCCGCGCCGGTCATCTACGAATGTCTGCAACGGAAAAAGTTGAAAGACCTGGTCGTCGTCAGCCCCGACGTCGGCGGATTGAAGATGGCTTACGCGTACTCGCAACACTTGGAAGGCGGGTTGGCCATCATCGCCAAGCGCCGCACGAGCGCGACGGAGGTTGAATCCATGGCCATCATCGGCGAGGTGCGCGGGAAAAATGTTTTGTTGGTGGACGATCTGACCGAGACCGCCGGCACGCTGACCAAAGGCGCGGAATTGCTCAAGAAAAAGGGCGCAAAACGCATCATCGCCTGCGTCTCGCACGCCATCCTGAACGACGTGGGTGTCGAACGGTTGCGGAAATCGGTCATTGACGAGCTAATCACAACTGATACAGTCCAACGCCCTGCGATTCGGGGCGTGAAAATTACCACGTTGTCGGTCGCGGGATTATTGGGCGAAGCCATCAAACGGATTCACAGCAATTCGTCGGTGACTTCGCTGTTTGAGTCAAAAGGCGGGCGCACAAGTTAGCGTTCGCGAGAAATTTTTGCCATGAAATCAGTACCATTGAATGCATTTGCGCGGACGCAGGGGCGTCGCGCCGGATCGAAGAAACTCCGCGAGTCGGGCCGCGTGCCCGCCGTGATCTACGGCGGACAGGTCAAACCCGTGAGCCTCGAACTCGACGCGCGCGTGATGAATGATCTCATTCATCATTCCGTCTCGGAGAACATCCTCGTGGACCTCTCGGTGGACAGTCAGAAACGCCTCGCGCTCGTCCAGGAAGTTCAGCATCACCCGCTCACCCAGAAGGTGGTGCACGTGGATTTCCACGAAGTGTCTCCGACCGAGAAGGTCACGGTCATGGTGCCGGTCGAAACCACCGGCGAAGCCGCGGGCGTGAAGACCGGCGGCGGCGTCCTCCAACACATTGTTTTCAAACTCAAGGTGCGCGCGCTTCCGAAAGATCTGCCCGAGCAGATCGTCGTGGACGTGAGCCATCTCGAAGTCGGCAAGTCCGTTCACCTCGGCGACATCAAAGCGCCCGAGGGCGTCGAGATTCTGGGCGACAAGAAAGTTTCCATCATCTCCGTCGCGCTGCCGAAGACCGAAGTGGAAGAAACGGCTGTGGCTGCCGAAGGCGCGGCTCCGGCTGCGGGCGATGTGGAGATGCTCAAAGAGAAGAAGGAAGACGGCACCGAAGGCGCCGCTCCGGCGAAGCCTGGCGACAAGGCCGCTCCCGCGAAGGGCGACGCGAAAGCTGCCGCCGCTCCCGCGAAGGACGCGAAAGCTGCTCCGGCTGCCGAGAAGAAGAAATAATTTGGACGGCGGTTCGCCCTCGGGTGAACCGCTGTTGCCATCCCGCGCATGGAAGATTTGCATCTCATCGTGGGTTTGGGAAATCCGGGCGCGGAATACGCGAAGACGCGTCACAACGCCGGATTCATGCTGGCCGATTTGCTGGCGAAACGCTGGCGGGCAGATTGGAACAACGAAAAAAAGTTCCAGTCGCGTATCGCGAAAGCGGAACGGGACGGCAAACGCGTCGTGCTGTGCGAGCCGCAGACGTTCATGAATCTGAGCGGCGAAGCGGTCGGGGCGTTGGTGAAGTTTTATCAGTTGCCGCGCACGAAGCTGGTCGTGGCGATGGACGATGCGGATTTGCCACTCGGAGAAATCCGGTTGCGGCCCGGCGGCAGCAGCGGTGGACATCACGGATTGGAGTCCATCGAGGCGCACTTGGGTTCGCGTGAGTATCCGCGATTGCGGATCGGCATCGGGCGCAAAGACGGAAAGCGCGAGATCACCGGGCACGTGCTCGGCAAGTTGAGCGCGAGTGAAATGACGGTGACGGAAAAAGTTTTGGCGCGTGCGGCGGACCAAATTGAATGTTGGCTGGCGCACGGGTTGCAGAAAGCGATGAGTCAATTTAACGGAGTGCTCGAAGACTCCACGAACGAAGGCAAAGCAAAGTGAAACGATACGAAGGTCTGTTCATCCTGAACACCGCGGGCAAAGA